>JAKSUD010000024.1 GCA_024409185.1 archaeon | reverse complement strand
TTATCAACTCTATAATTATTTTAGTATTCTACTTACAACTTAATATTAATTAATTAATTTGTTATATTATAAATCTTATTTTTTTGTGTTTTATTATTTAATTACTTAAATTATTTTCTTGCATTTCCTACTTTTTGAGCAATAACAAGTTCACCTACAGAAATTAAACCTGCGAAAAAGCTTTCTAAACCACCTGTAGCCCAAATTGCATCTCCAAAAGTAGATTTACGAATATTATTTTCATATTGTTCTGCAGTAATAGGAACACCTGTAGTTCTTGTACTTACTTTAGCAGAAGCTTCCATTAATTCATCCCAGGTAATACCTTTAAGTTGAGATTCCATAGCTTCATAAATCTTATAAACTTTAATATCATATAAATCAGACATGGTGTCAATAATATCAAAAGGTCTTACAACACCAATAACCTTTTCATTATCATCAATAATAGGAAGATTAATTAATTTAAATTCAGAAGTATCAGTAACTACATTCTTTGCAGGAGCATCTTTATGAACAACTTTAATTTCATCAATAGTATGCATAATTTCAGACATTGTTTTTTTACCTTCACGTAATCCTTTAGTAATGTCTAAAGAAGTTGCCCATCCTTCTAACTTCATAGATTCATCTAAAATAGGTAAAGTAAATCTTTTAGTTTCTTCCATTTTAATAGAAACATCTACAATTGTATCATCTTTAGATACATAAACAAAATCTTTTTCCATCATTTGACATGCTTTCATTATACCACCTTTACATAATAAATAATTTAACTAAAAATTTATTTCTAATAAAATTATTATAAATCTAAACCTTCTTCATCAATAACTAAATTTAATGCATTAACTGGACATCTTGTAGTACAATCTTTACATCTAATACATTTATCATCATCCAATACAACTCTACCTTCAACAATTCTAATTGCATTAACAGGACAATTTTCTTCACATAAGAAACATCCTACACATTTATCTTGATTAACATCAATATGGCTGTAGATAATTACAGGACCAAGGTCTCTCTCAAGCTCAATTGCTCCATGCATGCATAAATTCTTACAAGATCCACAACCAATACATAAATCTTTTTCAATATAAGAATAAAGACGTTCTCCATTAGAATCTGTGTTAAAATCAATTGTATCTATACCTACTTCATAATCAGAAGCTATCTTCTCACCATGAGATTTAATAAAAGACTCTGGTTTTAAGCTAATTGCTTTTGTAGGACAGAATCTTGTACAAGAACCACAACCAACACAAATATTTCTTGTAACAGAAATATCTTTCATTTTAAGAAGTCTATGGCGAACAGGAATATCTTTCAAGAAGTATTTAACTCCTTCTTCATCAACTTCATCTTTTTCAATAGTAGATTCTGCTTCTAAAACATAAATACATGAAATTGGACATGTTTGAGCACAAATCTCACATTGTACACAATTATCTTCAATTTTAGCTTTTCTAAACCAAGTAGCTGATTGAATAGCATTAACAGGACATTCTTCAGCACAGAGATTACATCTAATACAACGAGGAGAGATTGTAATATGTTTGTTCTCTGTTTTATAATTATGAATATCAACACTAAAATCCTTAATATCTTCATCTAAATCTACAGATTTAAATCTGATTTCTTTTTCTAATTTTTCCATTGGTTTTTTCAGTTTAATTTCCATAATATCTCCTCTTTTAATAATCTCATTAAATAATCAATTATAAATATGAATTTTAATTGTATATACTTTTAAATTTTAATCATCAAACTCATTTTCAATAAATTCCATTAACTCTTCTTTAGTAGCTAAAGTAGAAATTCCAACACCTTGAACAGATTTAGAAGCTACCCAATTAGCTATTACACAAGATTTAGCTAAATCATATTCATTTAAATAAGCAAATAAAAATCCTGCATTAAATGAATCTCCAGCACAAGTTGTATCAACTGCATCAACTTCAAATGCAGGTGCTTTAACTTCAAAATCATTATTATTTATAGCATAAACACCTTGTGAACCTCTTTTTACAACAACAGTATCAATACCATCATCTCTAAGATAAACAGCTAAATCTCTAAAGGAAAGTTCTTTATCATCATTAATATTTAATTTTTCTTTATAATAATCTTCAAATAAAATTTTAAGCTCTTTTTCATTTATAAGAAGAATATTAGTTCTTTTAAGAATAGATTCAATATATTCAACACCATATTCAGCATAAAGCATTCCAGGGTCAAAACTTAAAATAATTGAATCATCAATAATATCAAGTAATTCTTTTTGTGCATTTATAGAATCTCCAACAAATGAAGAATAATGTAATATTTTAGTTTGATTAATATTTAATGGATTTATTTCATCAATAGAAATCTCATCATTAACTCCAGGGTCAACGTAAAGTTCTCTATCACCATCATCACTAATAAATCCTAATACTTTACCAGAATTACCTTTATCAGCATAAATAAGATTATTTGTGTAAACATCATTTATCATAAGATTATATTCTAAAAGATCTCCTTCTTCATCCCCAGCTATTTTACCAATATAAGATGTTATAAGGCCTAATTTAGAAAGTCCAATAATAGTATTAGCTGCTGAACCACCAGGATTATTCTCTTCTCCTTTAATAAAGCTTTCTCCATCAATACCTGCAATATTAGCTACTTTATAAAGCTTATCTACATTAAGAGCACCGAATCCAATTACATCTACATCTATAGCATCATAGACAATTTCATCTACACCAAGATCTTCAGCAGTGATATTCATTGAACATTTTTCTTCAGTCATTTCATTCACACACGTTTAGTCTTTCATCAACAGACAATTATTTTAAAATATCAAGTAAATTAGTTTTATGTTCACCTAATTGGCCTTCAAAATTACCTGCAGAGATTTTAACAACCCCTTCAATATCTATAATTGCATCAATAGCTTTTTTAATAGCTAAATTCATTGACTCTTCATCAACTGCATTTATAACAATTTCAGGAATATAGTTAACACCGTCAGGAACTTTAGATTCTTCACCTAATCTTTCTTTTAAAGAAGGACAATAAGGATGATTTGTACTTGGACCAATCCATGGGAAATTAGTTTCAGGCTTTGAAGCTGCAGAGCAGATTCCAAATGGAGTACAAACTCCAGGAACTTCCATAATAGTGTCAATAACAATCTTACCAGCTTCAAGAACAGCCTCTTTTGTAGAACACATATACCAGAAGTTTCCTCCCATAATACCTTCAGAGTATCCAAGTTCAGATTCAATCATAAAGTCAGGAACTGCAATAGGTACATTAATCATAGTTCTACCAAATTCTTCAACTTCCCATTCATAGCCATCTCCACAATGACCTACCTGTTTCATCATTCCAATAGTTCCAACAGGATTTTCATTTAAGCTAAATACTCTTGTAAATGGTTTAACAAGAATATCTTGACGGATTCTATAGGATAATTCAACTTCAAATTTTTCTAAATCATCAGTTAACCAGAACTGAACAATAGCTCCAGGTCTTCCATCAGGAGTTTGGGATTTATCAACAAAAGCTTCAACACCAGCTTCTACTCTTCCAATAACTGCACTTGGAGTTGCAGTTGAGTCATAAGCTGCTTGTTTTACTGTTAATTCATCTTCAGCTGTAATTAATGCACGTATATACATTCCATCAAAGGATTCAAAGAATGTATCTTCAACTTTATCATAATTTACCATAATAACACTTCATAGTTATTTAATTAAACCATAAATCAATTAGTTATGTTTAATTAAACCATTAAATCAATTAAAGAAATCTTATTAATAGCTTAACCTAAACCACCAATATCGTCTCCACGTATTTTAACACGCATTTCTTTACTTAATTTAGTTAAATAATCTTTATTTTCATCAGTAACAACATCCATAACTGGAATATTCTTACATTGATATAATTTTTCAAAGTTTTCTACTAATGTAGAATCTACTTCATAATAATCAAATGCAGATTCATAACCTTTCTCGAAATATTCTCTTGCAAATTTCAAGATAGTTTCACGATCATATTTAATAAATAAATCTCTTATAATAGCTGTCATAATTGCATTATCTGAGATAACTGCAATATCTGCTGAGTTAATTGCATATTCATTACCATTAAATGAAATAGCTATTCCTTCACTTTCACTTGCAAATGCTAATGCTTCACTATCAGTGATACTATCACCAACATACATAATTGCATTTTTATCTCCAACTAAGTCACATTTATTGACTATGTCACGAAGTGCTAATTCTTTACCTTTACCACCAACAGTTTTTACACTATCAATAATTTTAGCTATTTCCATTTTTGGAATTTCATTAAAGAATATATCATATAAAATTTTATTGTCTTCTTCACTACCTGAACCATGTTGTAAAATAATTTTTCTAAATTCTTCAACTCTTTTTAGTTCAGAATCTATGTTTTCAGTAGTGATAGATATATCAAGTGAAGTATAATAAGTGTTTTCGAATGGGAAATCAATATATTCGCAGAGAGCTTTAATATATTGACCATAACTTGTACTAATTATGAAAGATTTTAAAGATTTATCTTGGATATCAAATATTTGTTGAACACCAGGTACTGTGTGAATATTTGCTTTAGAATATTCAACTAAATCTTTATTTTTTAAATCAACAAGTTTGAAAAATGGAACAATAAGTTTAAGTGTATCTCCAGCATGATAATTCTCTTGTTTTACAACATCAACTAAGTAATCATCAAAAGCACTAATTATTTTAAATAATTTATCTCCATCTTCAATAAACTTAGCTGCTAATTCAAAAGCATTATCATCTAAAGTTAATGGACCTTCACAATCAGTAACATAAACTTTTCTAACCATTTTATAACACCAATAAATTTTAGTTTTAATTTTCTATTTTAAAAATCTTAATTAATTAAAAATTATTAAAAATTCTAATTAACTAAAATTAATTAAATTCAAATTAATCAATAAATTGCCAAACTGTTAAAATCTTAATTGCATTAACAGGACATAAAGTTTCACAATGTCTACAAGAAATACATTTATCTTGATCTACAATAATTCTACCATCAACAGATAAAGCACCTGTTGGACAATTTTTAGCACAAACTCCACATAATTGACAAGCATAATCTAATACTGAGAAAGTACCTTTTCTTTGACCTCTAAGATCTCTTTTAATAAAGAAGATTTCATGATTTCTGTTTGTAAAGAATTTTTCTTCAAGACGAATAGCTTCAAAACTACATACTTCAGCACATTTACCACAGAAAATACAAGAATCTTGTATTTTAATTGGAGCAGGCATTTCTAAATCAATAGAACTTGTAGGACAAACATCTACACATAATCCACAACCAACACAATTATCTTCAACTATATTAATTGAAGAAATTGGTGGGAAAAATTCAATAATATCTACAACATCATCAATATTAAGATTTTTATCAAATAATTCAGCTAATTTATCAGCAAGCAAATTAGTAATATTTACAACAATAGATTTACAATTAGTACATGTAAATAACTCTAATTTACCAAATTCTTCTTTAGAAACATCAAAAATATTTTTAGTATTTTTAAAGTCATAATCTTCAAATTGATATCTCTCATTAAGTTCTTCTAATAAATCAATGAGAACAGAGTCCATTTTAGGAATATCTTTAGATAATCTTTTATTATCTTTTTCTATGATTTCATGAGCTATTTCTAAAGTTCTAATTGTATTAAAAGATTCATAAGCTTCTTCACGAGTAGAATAATGAATTGCTTCAGGTGGACAAGCTTTTAAACATTCCTCACATCTTGCACAATAAGATGGATTAATATATGGAAGTTTATTAGTTTTAGCTACTTCAATAGCTCCTTTAGAAGGACATACTCTAAGACAAGTCATACATCCAATACATTCTTTATCATTAATAACCACAGTTCTTCCTTCT
This sequence comes from archaeon, assembly GCA_024409185.1. GTDB lineage: Archaea > Methanobacteriota > Methanobacteria > Methanobacteriales > Methanobacteriaceae > Methanobrevibacter. The sequence continues at coordinate 3,320 of JAKSUD010000024.1, read as the reverse complement.
TTAATAGCTTTAGGAAGAATATGACCATATTTAATAGAATCAGTAGGACAAACTCTATAACAATATCCACAGCGAATACATTTATCTTCATCAATTTCACTGTGCATTTCTTCTCCACCAGTGGATCTTAAGTGAATAGCTCCAGATTTACAAGCTTGAACACATGCTCCACAAGCTCTACAGAGTTTTTTATTAATATTAGGAACATTTTCACGAATAGGTTCTGCTAATTTCCTATCAATTTCAATAGCATCATAAGGACAGCTATTTCTACAAAGAACACAACCAAAACAATTTTCATCTATTTTAACAAGTCCATCATCACTGTCAAGATAAATAGAATTAATTGGACATGATTCAAGACATGGTTTATCTTTACAATTTATACATTTATCATTATTAATGTCAAAATCAATTTCAACATCTCTTAATGGTTTTGGTACTTTAGAACTCATTTAAGCCCTCCTTAATAAATAAGAATTAAATAAAAAAGCCATTTTAAGCTCCCTTAAATAAGAATTAAATAAAAAAGCCATTTTAAGCTCTCCTTTTAGCTAATTGAGACTCTTTTACAGTTATATGAATAACCTTTTCACCATCATCTTTCTCATCTAAATTAAATTTAGCAGAATAATAATTAATTGCAGAGAAAGGACAAGTTTGATAACAAATACTACATCTTAAACATTTATCTTTATCTCTAATGATTTGATTATCAAATTTAATTGCACCTGTTGGACATTCTTCAACACATAATTGACAGTTTTGACAATTATCATGATTCCACATAACTACTTTAATATTTAATCTATTAATTGCCTTTTCTAAAACTTCATAAACAATTTCATCATCATTTAAAATAGTTAATGCTTCATCAAATAATGGTTGGAATTTAAGCTCAGCTAAAAATAGTTTATCATCATGAATTTCTTCTAATGGTTCTTGATGAGACTCAATATATTCTTCAAGTCTATTAACAGCAAGAGATATGATTTCTTTTTGCTCTTCCATATTTGCAATGAATACTCCTTTCATAGCTCCTTTAACAGGACAAACATCTAAACATTTACCACAAGAAATACATTTAGATTGATTTACATGCATACGATTATCTATACGGTCAATAGCTCCAACTTCACAATTATCTTGGCATTTACCACATTTAATACATAAATAATCATCAATAATATATTTTCTTTTTGAAGGAATAATATTAAAGTCTTCATGAATAAAGTGATTTTCACCACAATAAAGAGTTTTAGGTTCAGAAGGACAAACTTCAGCACAGAATCCACATCTAATACAGGATGCAGTGTTAATTACAGGATAAACTAAACCATGATGGTCTTCAGTAGCACTATCACGGACAAGTTTAATTGCATTTGGAGATGGACAAGAAGCAGTACAAGAACCACAACCTATACAATATTCCTTCTCAACAGTAGGAAAATCTCTAAATCTATCTGGAATTTCTGCAATATCAGATTTAGATTTAGCATTAAAAAACTTATCTAACCACTTTTTTGTAGCAAAATCATAAATATAATGAATAAATGAGGCCATTATTCCACCTCAAAAAAGTCTTTAGTAACACTTTTACCTGTGTCAATATCAGTAATAGCTACTCGCTCAGCACAAGCAATACAAGGATCTGTAGAAGCATAAGTAGTAACAGCATCTGCAACAGTAGCAACATTTTTAAGCATATATCTTGCACAAGAATCAATATTCATAATACTTGGAGTTCTAATTGAAATACGTTTAATAAGGTTACCATTAGTTTCAATCATATAAGTAACTTCACCACGAGGAGCTTCACCTCTCCATTCACCATAACCTGATTTAACTTCAACAGGAACACGAATATTACCTTGAGGAATATTATTAATTGCATCTTTAAGTAAATCAATAGATTGTCTAATTTCATCATATCTATTCATTGTACGAGCAAAATTATCTCCTTCTTTTCTCCAAACAGGCTTTAAATCAAAGTAATCATTATAAGTATGATGATTTATTCTATAATCATGTTTTAAACCAGAAGCTCTCCCAATAGGTCCTACAGCATGCCCTTTAATAGCTTCTTCTCTAGTCATTACTCCTACACCTTTAGTCCTAAGTGCAAGAATTGGACCTTCTTCAAATAATGCAACATGATTATCTAAATTATTTTCAATATAAGCAACTTTTTCTAAAATAGCATCTAAATGTTTTTGTTCAGCATCCATACGGACACCACCAACAACATTCCAACCCATATTAACTCTATTTCCAGTTAAAAGTTCAATTGCATCCATTGCATATTCTCTTAAATCAAGAACTTGCATAAATAAAGTTTCATGATCCATAGTTTTATAAAAAGTAGAATTAGCAAGTAAATGACTTTGAATTCTATCTAATTCATTAGTAATAACTCTTAAATATTGGGCTCTTGGAGGTGCTTGAGCTCCAGAAATTAATTCAATAGTTTCTGCAAATGTTTGAGTATGTTCATAAGAACAAATACCACAGATTCTCTCAGCTAAGTAAATACATTTTTGCCAAGTTTTACCTTCCATTATCTTTTCAATACCTCTGTGAACATAACCATAATCAATTTCCGCTTTAATAACCTTTTCTCCTTGAGTCTGAAGTTTAAGACGTAAAGGTTCTTTAAGTCCTGGATGAATAGGTCCTATTGGTAAAATCATTTTATCATTGACTCCTATATTTACTTATTTTAAATAATTTCATCAGATTAAATTCTAATAATTTTTTAAATAATTTTGAATTAAATAATAATTATAATAGTTATAATTTACTAAATAAAGGTTTATTCACCTTTATCCTGAGCACGACCTTTAGCAGCAATAGCTCCAGGAGCAACTGCTAAAACAGCTTCTAAGATTTCACTTGGTCTTGGAGGGCAACCTGGAATAGCTGCATCAACAGGAATGAAATCTGAAACAGGTGCAAGTACTCTTCCACCTTCTTGTGCAAATACATCTCCAGATTGAGGACAATTTCCAACAGTTACAACAACTTTAGGTTCTGGAGTTTTTGCATAAATTCTTCTTAAGTTCTCTCTCCATTGTTCTGTAACTGCTCCTGTAATTAAAAGAACATCTGCCTCACGAGGATTGTTGTGAACATAAATACCATATTGTTCTAAGTCATATCTTGGAGAAAGACAAGCAACAAGCTCTACATCACAACCATTACAACCTCCACAGTTGATAATACAAACATGAATAGAACTTTTTCTTACAATATCTTTAAGAGTTTTTAGCATTTTAATTACCTTATCTCTTGATTTTAAATGATTATAATAATTTTAATGA
>JAKSUD010000239.1 GCA_024409185.1 archaeon | reverse complement strand
TCTTTTTAAATTTACTAAAACCTAATTAAAAAACTAATTTTAAAAAATAAAAATAAGTAAAAATAAGTAAAAATAAATAAAAATAAAGATTTAAATAACTAAAAAATTATTTAGAAAGATGTTCTAAAGTTTCACCACTAACACGATAAACAGTCCATTCATCAACTGGTTCAGCACCTAAACCTAAGTAAAATTCAATACTTGGAGTATTAAAGTCAAAACAACCCCATTCCAATCTTCCACAACCTCTCTCAACAGTTATTCTTGCAAGTTCTTTAATAAGACCTATACCATATCCTTTTCCACGATAATCTGGAGTTACATACAAATCTTCAATATAAATACCTGCTCTACCTTGGAAAGTTGAGAAATTATGGAAAAATAAAGCTTGACCTACTTCTTTACCCTCTTCTAAAACAAAAATAACTTCTGCTCTTTCTTTTTCAAATAACCATTTTTTTTAAGTAATTCTTCATTAGCTTCTACTTTATCTAACATACCTTCATACTCAGCTAATTCCTTAATAAATTTAAGAATTATTGGAATATCTTTTTCTTCTGCAAATCTAAATTCTGCCATTTTTTTCACCCCATAAGTTAAGCAAATAATGTTAAAAAGTCATGCACAAATTTAGCTGCTAAAATAGCTGTTGAATCACCTAACTCATTACTTGCAACTTCTACAATATCAAAACCAAGCACATCAATTTTATCTTCTATACTGGAATTATACAATGTTTCAAAGATAATTTCCACATCATCAGGACTTAATCCTCCAAATGTAGGATTCCCAACAGAAGGAGCATAAACAGGATCTATAACATCCATATCAATAGAAACATAAACTTTTCCTTCAATATTTGATAAAGTCTCAATTAATTCATAATAAGCATTATTTTCTTCACCAGCACTATTTAAATCCTTAGCTAAAAATGTTAAAATATTATCTTTATCCTCAACAAATAATTTTTCTTCATCAGAAAATGATCTAATACCAATTTGAATTAATTGTTTTGGATTTAAATCATAAACTCTATGCATAATTGTTGCATGAGAATCTTTTTCTCCCATATATTCATCAATAATATCTCTATGAGCATCTAAATGAATAATAGTAATATCAGATAAATCTTTAGAATCAGACCTTTCTGCTAATGCTTTAATAGGACCAATACTTACACTATGTTCTCCACCAATAATAATTGGTTTAATTTTTGAATCAATAAGCTCATTTACACTTTCTTTAAGTAAATCAGAGGTTTTTTTACAGTTTCCATGGACAATATTTAAATCTCCAAAATCATAAAATCTCGCGTCAAGAATTTTATCAAAAGCTACATTATATTGTTCAAAACCAAAAGATGCTTCTCTAATAATAGTTGGACCATAACGAGATCCATGATGATAAGAACAAGTACTATCAAAAGGAACTCCAATAATTCCCCAAACATTAGATTTATCAAATTCAACATCCAAATCAATTTCATCTAAATTAGAAGATTCAGCTGAAAAAGCAAATTTCCATGGTTCATAAGTATTAAAAAGCATATAATCACCAAATGTCCTATTAATAAAATAAATTTTATAATTTATATTATTATATTTAAAAAAATAAGATTATATAAATTTCTATAAAATTTAAAAAAGTTTAGCACAGCAATTAGGATTTATATTACTAATTAAATTAAAAAAAAATAAAATGATTATTTATTCAATTTATTTTTAACTTTTTCAGATTCTAATTCTTTAATAGCACCTTTAGCTATCCACTTAGCAGATTTAGATTCTTTTTTTAATATATCATATGAAAGTTCAATTGCTTTTTGATTAAGATAAATA
>JAKSUD010000238.1 GCA_024409185.1 archaeon | reverse complement strand
ATTCTTCTTATTTTCTAAGAAAGCATATACAGATTTATGTCTTGACCCATTAAGAATCATTTCAACAGCTTCTTTAGCAACCATTACATTTTCAAGTTCACCAATAAATGAAACTGTTTTTCCATAAATAGCCATATCTACTTCAGCCATATTGACAATGATTTCACGGGTTTTACCATCTTTTCCAATGATTCTACCCTTATACCTTGCCATAGCTTTTTTAGATTTACCTACATAAAGAGGTAATTTAAGAATTTCTAAATAAATATCATCTTCATTTAATTTAAGTGCAACATGAGGATTAAATCCACGTGCAACAGCTTTAACAATATGATTTGCTTTCCATACTCCAAGAGGATCTTCCATATTTTCGGTAGGGTCAATAGCTACAGTACCTTCTTCACTATTAATATCTAATTTAGTACCTGTTGCTTTTTCAATCATTTGTTTAGTTTTACCTTGAGTTCCAATTAAAGCTCCCACCCTATCTTGTGGAACTTTAAGATAATCAGTTTCCGGCAATTTATTCACCTCATAAATTTTTAATACAATTCATCTTTCAATATATTATATATTATTTATATCAAATGTAGTTAAACTAATTTCTATTTTCCATATTATTTAAAGTATACCTAAATATTACTCAAAATATTATTTAAATATTGCTTAAAGTATAGATAAATAATGTGGCAGCTATCTTTATTGAAACTTAAATATAGTTTATTATTAATATATAAAGACAGTATAGTAAGAGCATTTGAAAAGTAAAAATAGAATAGAAAAATAATGCAATTTATAAAAAAATAAGATAATAAAATAGAAAAAATAATAAAAATATTAAAAAAATAAATAAAAAAAAGAAATGAATTTATTTAACTGGGAAAGTTAAAGTGAAATTAAGACCATCATCATTAAATAATTCATATTCTCCATCAAGTTGACTAGATAATGATTTAATAATTGTCCATCCTAAACTTCTAGAAGTATTAATATCATATCCTTCAGGTAAACCTACACCATTATCTTTATAATGGAATTTACACATAGGTATTCCATCACCTTCAATCATCTTAATAGATTTAAAGATTTCTTTATACTCTTTATCTTCAGAAAATGCATATTTAAATGAATTACTTGTAAGCTCATTTATCATTAAAGCAAGAGGAGTTACAATATCAATAGACAAAGTCAAATCTTCAAAATCATTTATAAAATCAATATCTAAATGAGATAATGAAGCTAATTTCTCATCAAAATTATGAAGGAATGGTTTAATAGTAATATAATCCATATCATTTTCATTATAAATAGTTTCATGAATCAAAGCAAGAGCATTAATCCTATTTTTAGTAATTTCAATAATCCTTTCAGGCTCGGATTTACGGAACCTTTCTTCTAATGAAATGAAACTTGTAATTACTTGAAGATTATTTTTAACTCTATGGTGAACTTCTTTAATCAATACAGTTTTCTCAGCATCTGCTTTCACAATTGCTTTTTCATATTCTACTTGACTGGTAACATCCATCGCATATCCACTTCTACGTACAAACCTACCTTCTTCATTATAAATAGGTCTTGCATTGATTTGAATATGTTTTACATCACCTTTTTCTGTAGTAATTGGGAAAATATAGTTACCTAAAAATTCATTAGGACCTAAAGAATCAAGTAAATCATTAAGTTTAGTGTAATCTTCTTTAGATAATAAATCTAAAATAATATGATAACTATCATCATCTTCACGAGGTTCGCGATCTATAAGTTTATAAGTTTCATCCGTCCAGAAATATTTACCCTCATCATTTAAATAGTGAACAGACATTTGTGCAGCAGTTTGAACATCCTCAACAGT
>JAKSUD010000237.1 GCA_024409185.1 archaeon | reverse complement strand
GCAGTATTACCAAGCATTGCCATTGATACACCAAGAGTTTTAGATTCAAGTTTATCACAAATATCTAAAATATCATTAGTGATTAAATTAGTTTCTTTTGCAAATTTTAAGGAACAATCCATAAATTTTTGAGCTGATGGATTACTATCAAATTCTTTAACAAGTTGATTTCCAACTTTAGTAATAACTTCTTTATGATTTTCATTCTCAATAATTGAAGCTGTTTCAATTTCATCAAAAGTTTTAGATAAAACATATAAATCTTCATCAAGACCTACACTTACAACTTCACCTACTCCAGGAGCACCTGGTTTGGTTCTCTTTACAATCCCAGTTGAAAGTTCAGCTATTACATCACCTAATCCACTTCCAAAGGATACTTCAGCTAAATGTGCATACTTACCACATTCTTCAATAGTTAATCCTAAATTAAAAAATTCATTTATACAAATAGCTGTACCTATAGCTGATCCTGCAGATGTTCCAAAACCACATCCTATTGGAACTTCAATTTTTTGATTTATCAAAATGTATGAATCTTCTTTAGAAAATTTTTCAAATTTTTCTCTAAAATCAACTAAATTATCTAACATTAATTCAAAAATTTTAAGAATAATATTTTGGTTATGTAAATCTTGTTTAAAATTTATTAAAATAGCTAAGTTATCATCAAAGTATAAATTTAATGAATCATTCATTTCATTTACTGAATTCATTTGAGTAATTACTCCTTTATCTAAAAGTACACCTACACCAAGTGAACCTTTTATTAGCAAGTCATCATTTTCAATGATAGAAAAAAATCCAGTAATATGAGATGGAACAAAAACTTCAACCATTTTATCACAACACCAAATTATTTAAAAAAAAAAATATTTTTTAATAATATATAATTAGTTTTAAAAGATTATAAATTTTATTAAAATTATAAAACTTAAAATTAAACATATAAAATTTAATAACTATAAAACATATAAAATTAAACAATTAATATATTAATAAAAAAATTATTAAATTATTTTAAAAATGGAGATTAAAAAGTGACAAATAAAAGAATTGATTTACACATGCACACATTATTCAGTGATGGTGAATTATTACCAAGTGAACTTGCAAGAAGAGCGGAAGTTTTAGGTCATAGCACAATTGCTTTTACAGATCATGTTGACTATTCAAATATAGAAACTATTACTGAAATTAGTAAAGCTATTGAGGATATTAACAATAATTGGAATATTAATGTAATTCTTGGAGCAGAAATTACTCACGCACCTACCCAATCAATTCCAGCACTTGCTAAAAAAGCTCGTGAACTTGGAGCTAAAATTGTAGTTGTTCACGGAGAAACTCTTAGTGAACCTGTAATTGAAGGAACTAATCTTGCAGCTGTAAGTTGTGAAGATGTTGATATTTTAGCACATCCAGGACTCATTACAAAAGAAGAAGCTGAAATAGCTAAAGAAAATGATGTTGCATTAGAAATTAGTGCTAGAAAAGGTCACTCACTTGGAAATGGACATGTTGCAAATATTACAAAAGAAGTTGGATGTGATTTAGTAATTAATACAGATACTCACTCTCCAGATGATTTAATCACATTTGAAAGATCAATTGAAATTGCATTAGGTGCTGGTCTTTCTAAAGAAGAAGCTTTAAAAGCAGCTATTGATAATCCTCAAAAAATTTTAAAAAGACATAATTTAATTTAAAAAATGTAAATCAATATATTAATTAATAAGTAAAAAATATGAACTCTTCTTTAATCTCTAAAAAAATAATTTAAATAAATAAAATTAACTTCTTGGTGAATTTAAATGTTATATGAATATTGTATTAACAATAACTTATCTAAAGACCAAAT
>JAKSUD010000236.1 GCA_024409185.1 archaeon | reverse complement strand
CATGGTAAAGTAGCTTCATTTAAAGTTGAAACTGAACGTGACTTTAAAGTTGCTGTTGAAGATATTATTAAAATAGATAAATATATAGCAAGAGTTCATGTAATTAAAACAGAAGAGCGTAAAACTACTAAAGGTTATGCAAAAGCTAATGTTATTAAAAGAGTTTATGCTAAACCCGTTAAATTCAATCATTATGATTATGATTTAACTAAATTTGTAGTAGCTTTCAAACCATTAGAATAATTTAAATTCTTGTTATAATATTTTTAATATTAGAATAACTATGTTATTCTATTTTTTATTTTTTTATTTTTTAACTAAAAAATTAATTTTTTATTAATTGAGATTTTAAATTAAGATTATTATTTTATTTTTATTTGGTTTTTTAGGATGATAATATGAAAGTTTTTATAGAAACTTATGGATGTACATTTAACCAAGGCGATTCTGAGATAATGGCAGGTACTTTATTAGAAGAAGGTATGGAAATTTCTGATTCTATTGAAGATGCTGATGTTGTTATTGTTAATACTTGTTATGTTAAATTACCTACTGAAAGTAAGATTATTAATAGGATTAAAACTATCCAAATGGATTTTCCAGATAAGAAACTTATTGTCGGTGGATGTATGGTTGAAGTAGATCCTAAAAAACTTGAAAATGCAGGACCTACTTGTTCTTGGATTGGGCCACATCAATTAAATAAAATTGGTGAGGTAGTTAAAGCTACTATGAATGGTGAAATTTCAAGAGTATCTGGTTTTTCTAAAGATTCTAAAGTTTGTGTTCCTAAAAAACGTCAAGACCCTTTAATTCATATCATTCCTATTTGTGAAGGATGTTTAGGTCAATGTACTTATTGTTGTACTCGTTTTGCAAGAGGTTCTCTTTATAGTTATCCTATTGCAGATATTGTTGAGGAAGCAAAGTCTGCTATTGAAGATGGTTGTGTGGAAATTCAACTTACTGCACAAGACACTTCTGCCTTTGGAAAAGATAGTGGAGAAAAACTATCTGATTTAATTAAAGAAGTGGCTAATTTAAAAGGAGATTTTAAAGTTCGTGTTGGAATGATGCACCCTAAAAACATAGATAATGATCTTGGAGATTTAATTGATGCATTTAAGTTGCCTAATGTATATCACTTCATACATTTACCTATACAATCAGGAAGTAACAAAGTTTTAAAAGAAATGAAAAGGAATCACACAGTTGAAGATTATAAAAAAATTGTTAAAAGATTCCGTGAAGAAATTCCAGATTTAACTTTAGCAACTGATATTATTGTTGGTTATCCTACAGAAACAGAAGAAGATTTTATGGATACTGCAAGATTGATTGAAGAAATTAAATTTAATTTAATCCATTTATCTAAATATCAACATAGAGAAGGTGCAACTTCATCAAATCTTCCAAATATTCCATTTGAAGATATGAAAAGAAGATCTAAATATTTGTCTGATATTAAATTTAAGATAATTGAAGATGAAAATAAAGAACTTTTAGGTAAAGATTTAGATGTGGTTGTTGTTGAAGAAGGTTCTAAAGGCGGTTTTATAGCTAAAACTAATTCTTACGTTCCTGTTGTAGTTCATGATGTTGAGTTAGGTGAGTTTATTAAAGTCCATATTGATCAAACAACAAGCACTTATTTAAGAGGCACTAAAATTTAATAATTCAAGTATTAAAATTAATATTTAAATTTAACTCTCTTTTTATAATTTGGGCTTTTATAATCATTAAACTATTATTTTAACTCTTTTTAGCTTTTTTATTTTTTAAGACTTTTTTATGTTTTATTATCAATTTTAATAGATAATTTTTATTATATTTTTTAATAAAAATTTATTATCTTTTTTTTAATTAAT
>JAKSUD010000235.1 GCA_024409185.1 archaeon | reverse complement strand
AATTTGTCAATAGCTTCAGCTACTCCATCACCATGTTTCTTTTCACATACATAATCAGCAATTTCTTTTAATTCATCAACTGCATTAGCTACTGCAACTTTAAATCCTGCAACATCTAAAAATCCTAAATCATTTTCACTATCTCCAATTACCATCATATTTTCAGTATTATAACCTAATAATTCAGATAATTTTTCAAGTGCTAAACCTTTACTAACATTAGAATCAGTTAAATGAATTGCAAAACCACTATCATAAACTTTAACATCTAAATCTTTTACAGCTTCTTTAATTATTGCAGGGTCAAATATTTTATAAAAACAAACTTCAGAAAAACGACCATGTTCATCTTCAGTAATTTTAAAATCAAGTTTGCCTTCAAACTCTTTAAGTAAATATTCAAAAGCATTATCAACTTTTTCTTTATCTGATAAAACAATTACACGGTTATGATTAAATCCTTCTTTAAAAATTACTCCACCATTTTCACAAACTATTCCACCAGTAGTTCCAATTAAAGTGGATGCAGCATAAGTAAAGTCGGAGATATTTCCAGTAGCTAATATAACTGGAATTCCTGCTGTTTCAACTTTACGAAGAGCTTCAATTGAACTTATACAAATTCTTCTATTTTCATCAGTTAAAGTTCCATCAATATCTACTGCTAAAACTTCAATATTTGCCATTTTTCCAACTCCTACAAAATAATAATAAATTGAATAAATAAAAAATTTACTTTGAGAATAATTAAATAAAATTAATTATATTATTCCCTACTATAACGATGTGCAATGTTACAAGTACCCTCTTTACTTACCATACATGCACCAATTGGATGCATTGGATTACATGCTTTTCTAAATAATTTACAATCAGTTGGTTTAGCCATTCCTCTAAGAATTGGTCCACAAATACAACCTTTTGGAGCATCTTTAACATCTTTAACTTCAATATCGTAAATTTTTCTTGCATTATACTCATCAAATTCAGGATTAAGTTCAAGACAAGAATTAGGCATTTTAGGGAAACCTCTCCATTCACGAGAAACTTCATGGAAAACTTCATTCATAGCTTCAATACCTAAAACATTACCTTCTTCCCTTACAGCACGTTTGTATTCATTTTCTATTTTAGCTTCTCCTCTATCAATTTGTCTTAAAATCATGTAAACAGACATTAAAATATCTAAAGGATTGAATCCAGCTACTGCTTGTGGAATACCATAGTCAGTAGAGAATTTTTCAAATGGTTTAGTTCCAATAATAGTACAAACATGACCCGGTTGGATTAAAGCATTTAAACTTGTCTCACCAGAGTTAATTAAAAAGTCAAGTGCTGCTGGAATTAATCTATGACAAGATAAAATTGAGAAGTTTTCAGGTGGTTTACTTAAAAGTTCAGCTGCAACTGTTGGAGCAGTTGTTTCAAAACCTGCAGACATAAATACAACATCATTTTCTTCTTTTTTAGCTATTTCTACAGCATTTGGAACACCATAAACAACACGAATATCTGCACCTTCTGCTTTAGCTTCAGCAAGAGAACCATTAGAACCTGGAACTCTAAGCATATCTCCAAAAGTAGTTATAGTAACTCCTTTATCTACTAATTCTAAACATTCATCAATTTCTCTTGAAGGTACAACACATACAGGACATCCTGGACCTGCAACAATTTCAACTTCTTCAGGAAGAAGTGATCTTATACCATATTCCATAATAGTATGTTCGTGAGATCCACAAACATGCATAATTTTAACAGGAGTAGAAATCTCTTCAATTCTACCTAATAATTTTTGAGTTAACTCTTTCATGTTTCCACTAGCCATTTTCACACCAGCAACATAATTTTAATAATTTTAATTTAATTTTTAGTTTAATTTTTATTTTAATAATAAATTTAAAAATT
>JAKSUD010000234.1 GCA_024409185.1 archaeon | reverse complement strand
AGATGATAATGGTGTTTTAGAGATTAAAAAGGAGGAGATATGATGAAAATTGCAGGTTTTGATATTGGTGGAGCAAATACTGATTTAGCAGTAATTGATTTTGAAAATGGTGAAATTAAAGAGATTAAAACCGATTTTGAATATCTTCCAATGTGGTCTCAAAATGATAAATTAGATGCTACTTTAATTGATTTAATTGAAAAAATTTGTCCTGTTGAAGAAATTGATGCTGTTGGAATTTCAATGACTGCAGAACTTGTTGATGCTTTTGAAACTAAAACTGAAGGAGTTATTGATATAGCCACTACTTGTGAAAAGCTATTTGATGTTCCTATAGGTTATATTGCTTTAAGTGGTGTTTTATCTCTTGAAGATTTGATTAAAAATCCTATTGATGTTGCAGCAGCTAATTGGAAAGCAACCTCTCAAATTGTAGCTGAAATTGAAAAAGATTGTATTTTTGTAGATACTGGAAGTACAACTACTGACATTATCCCAATTAAAAATGGTGAAGAATGTGCTAAAGGTAGAACTGATTTTGAACGTTCTGCTACTGGTGAATTGGTTTATACCGGAACTTTAAGAACTAATTTAACAAGTTTTGTTGATTTTATCCCAATTAATGGTAAAGATTATCATGTAGCTTCTGAATTATTTGCATCTACAGCAGATGTTTATAATGTTCTTGGCCTTATTAAAGATGAAGATTTTGTTTGTGCTACTTGTGATGGAGCAGGTAAATCAAAAGAAGAATCTGCAAGAAGAATTTCCCGTGTTGTCTGTGCAGATTTAGATATTTTATCCATGGATGAAATTACTGAAATGTCTAAATTTATTCATCAAAAACAAGTTGAACAAATAGCTAGTGGTCTTAAAGAAGTTAGCGAAAGAGAAGGTTTAGATAAAGTAGTTGTTACTGGATTAGGTAAAGATATTTTATGTGCTGAAGCAGCTAAATTACTTAATCTTGATTTTAAATCTATGGGTGATTATTACACAGATGAAGAATGTGTTGTTGCACCAGCTATTGGAACTGCTTTAATGATGAAAAATTTTATTTCTTAAATCATATCTTTTTAAATTAGGTTATAATTTAGATTATATTTTTTTAAATTAATTTTTTAAATAACTTGTGATATTTATGAAAAATTGGAAAAAAGCATTAATAATTATAATTTGTTTAATTATTATTTGCAGTGCATTATTTTTATTTTTAGGATCTACTACTGAAGAGGTAGGTTCTAATAATTTAGGTTCTGTTGATAAGGTAACTTATTCATATTATGGGGATGCTCCTGTTACTATAGTTATTATCTCTGGAATGCATTCAAGAGAAAAATTACATCAATCTGTTTTACCTGTTGTTGCTCAATCTTTTGCTTTAACTCATAGATGTAATGTTATTAATTATAAAGTTAATGTAACTTCAAGTCCTAATGATTTTAATATAGGTAGGACTAATGGAGAGTCTTTAGTACATGATTTTGTTGTTAAAGACTTGAAAGAGAATGGTGGTGCAGATTTAGTTATTATTGGACATGACCATGAAGAAGGTTATGGTGAAGATTATTATATAGCTACTCCTACAATGGATAATGCTTCTGTAGAATTAGCTAAAAAAGTCACTTCTGCTATTGGATTTAAGCATTATCAAAGAAATACAAATGAGTCTATTAAAAGTACTTCTATTATTAATGTAGATTATCCTTTGTTAAGAACTCCCTCTAAAGTATTTGTTTATGAAATTCCTGAAGTTGATGGGAAAACAAATGCTATAACTAGGACTTGTGCATTAGTTAAAGCTTCATTTAATGCTTTATCTTAACTCTTTTTATTTTTTAATTATTTTTTTATATTATTACTTGTTTATTTTTTAATTATTTTTTATCTTTTTTCTTTATTACTAATT
>JAKSUD010000233.1 GCA_024409185.1 archaeon | reverse complement strand
AGGTGGTTCCCTTGGTTCTCCAGGTTCTAAAGGAGGAGAAGCAAAAAATAGATTAGAAAAAATGAAGAAATTACAAAAATACTATGATAAAAAGCTATCTTCAGTAGACCCAGATAAAATCAATTTAGTTCCACATTTAAATCACTCTCCTTATGATGAGCCAAAATTGATGTTCTTTGCTCATATTTTAGATTTAGATGCAGTCATTAATATAGACGATATATATCCTTTTGTCTCTTGGAGTCAGACTTATGATGATATTGTAACTCATAATTTAAAACAAAATACTCCAATACAATTAATAGAAATTGGTGAATATCATACTTCACTAGTTAATTGTCTTGGAAAAACATTTACATGGGGATGGGACGGAAATGGACAATGTGCATTTAATATAAGCAAAGATAAAAAATATCTATATGATAATTTTAAACCTCAAAAAGGAATAAATGGAAATTGTATATCTGGTAGTATTGAAGATTCTAATTGTGAAGGAAATGTAGATAAAAATATTGATTTCGAGGCTGAACTTGAAAACATTAAAAATGAAAAAGAAATCTTTGAAGATGAAGATGATCTTTATGAAGATGTAGAAGGATTTTCTAAAAATGATTTTACTTTATATTATTATTTAGATAGTCCAATTATAATAGATAATTTTAATGTAAGAAAAATTTCCTGTGGACAAGATAATACTATGGTTTTGACAAAAGAAGACAAATTATATGTATTTGGAGCAAACAATTATTTCCAATTAGGTGTATTAAAGAGTAGAAATATTTTTTCTCCTATGTCCCTTGATAATATAATTAAGGCACAACAAGAAAATCCAGCTGTAGACTTAAAATCTAAAATAATTGAGATGAAATTTTCAGGAAAAAATGCAATATTAATCAATGAAAATGGAAATCTAATTGTTTTATCTTGTTTTTGTGCAGGAATTACTGGGCCAGATGCACTTTATAGAACTCCTATAGAGCTACCTGTACCAAACATTAAATTCAGTGAAGTTGAATGTGGAAAAGATTTTTGCCTTCTCAAGTCTCAGTATGGTGCTTTATATACATTTGGTACTAACCAATTTGGTCAATTGGGTCATGGAGATACTGAACCAAGAAATTATCCTACTCCGGTAAGATTTTTCCTTGATAAAAAATTAAAAGTAACTCAAATAACTTGTGGTTATAAGCATGCTGGTTGTAGAGCAAGTAATAAAGTTTATATTTGGGGATGCAATGTATGTGGTCAATTAGGTACAGGAAATCTTGATCCAATATATTCACCAAAATTAGTTGAACTTGATTCTAGTAAAGTTCAACCTGGTATTTTACAAGTAAGTTGTGGACTAAGATCAACAGTATTTTTGGCTGAAACCAGGCAACTGTTTTGGTGTGGAACAAATGGAGATATTTCAAAGCAAACTAAGCCGGTAGAATTTAATTACCATCAGAAAATACCAGAGTTGTTTAATTATGACAATCATCAAATCGTTAAAATAAATCATACTTGGTCTACCACTATGAGTATTTTATATGCTACTGTAACAGAAGCTGGTCCTTTAGCTCATAAATTGAATAATCCTAATAAAATGAATGCAATTTTAAATAAACTAACTAATTGTTGGACTAGTAAAGATTTATATCCCCCAACAGGCGAAGGAATAGATAATTATATATCTGAAAAGCATATCATCATGGACTTGAAATCCAAAAAGAAAAAAAGGAATGTTGAAGACTACTAAAGAACTATTAAAGAAAATATTAGGTAGTTTATAATTTATTAATTATTTAATAATCTTTGATGAAACCTATATAAACATCTAACTAATCTAATTTGAGTATTTAAATTTAAAAAACAAAAAACTAAATTTTAGTGATTTTAAATTATTAATAAATTATTAATTTATTAAATTAA
>JAKSUD010000232.1 GCA_024409185.1 archaeon | reverse complement strand
TATTATATACAATTTATACTTATTTATTATTAATTTATGGAATTAAAATTATGTTTGAAATTAAAGCTAAAGATGGTAGAGGACGTGTAGGTCTTCTTAAAACTAAGCATGGGGATGTTAAAACACCTAATTTAATGCCTGTTATTCATCCAAGAAAACAAACTGTGGATGTTAAAAAATATGGTGCAGATATTGTAATTACAAATGCTTATTTAATTTACAAAAATGAAGATTTAAAAGAAAAAGCTCTTGAAGTAGGATTACATGAGCTTATAAACTTTGATGGTCCTGTAATGACTGATTCTGGATCATTCCAATTATCTGTTTATGGTGATGTTGAGATTACAAATAAAGAAGTTATTGAGTTTCAGGAAGCTATTGGAACTGATATTGGAACTTCTCTTGATATTCCAACTGCACCTTATGTTGAACGTGAACAAGCAGAATCTGATTTAGAAATAACAATTGAAAGAGCTAAAGAAACTATTAATTTTGTTAGAGAAAATGATTATGAAATGAAAATAAATTCTGTTGTTCAAGGGTCTACATTTTTAGATTTAAGAGAAAGATGTGCAAAAGAATTAGCTGAATTAGATGCTGATTTATATCCTATTGGTGCTGTTGTACCACTTATGGAATCTTATCACTATAAAGACCTTGTTGATGTTGTAATGACTTCTGTATCTAATATGCATGATTCTCTTCCAAGACATTTAATGGGTGCAGGACATCCAATGATTTTTGCATTATGTACTGCAATGGGTTGTGATTTATTTGACTCTGCAGCTTATATTCTTTATGCTGAAGATGATAGGTTCTTAACTACTCGTGGAACTATAAAACTTGAAAACTTATATGAAATGCCTTGTTCTTGTGAAGTTTGTTCTAAATACACTCCCGATGATTTAAGAGCTATGGATAAAGAAGAAAGAACTCAACTAATTGCACAACATAATCTTCACGTTAGTTTTGGAGAACTTCGACTTATTCGTCAAGCTATTGCTGAAGGAAGTTTAATGGAACTTGTAGAAGAACGTTGTAGAGCTCATCCAATGTTACTTGATGCACTTAGACAATTATCTAATTATAATGATGATTTAGAGCTTTATGAACCTCGTAGTAAAAAATCTGCATTTTTCTATACTGGAACTGAATCATTAGGTCGTCCTGAAGTTTTAAGACATGTTGAAAAAATTAAAGAAATGGGTAAAAAAGATACTTTAGTTGTCTTACCTCATTATAGAAAACCTTATACTAAGTATATGCCTAAAGATTTTAAAGAATTTTCTGTATTCGGCCAAATCACTGAATTTGATTCTGATAATGCTGATTTTATGGTTTTAGATATTCCATTTGGTCTTATTCCTCTTGAATTAGACGAAGTTTATCCATTAAGTCAAAATGAATCTCCAAGAAATAAAGATGAAATAGCTATTGTTCACTCTGCTAATCTTTTGTTAGATATTATTGATGAGTATAATCAAGTTTTAATTCACCCTAAATTAGCTAAAGAATTTGGTATTGATGAACTTTTAGATTTAGAAGAATATCCATATACTGAAGATGTTAAATTCATTAAATCAGATTTAAATAGGGTAAAAGCAGTAGCTGATTATCAATTTGGTGCTGGTGCTGGTGAAGCTTTATTCTGTGATGATAAGTCTAAAGGAGATTTATTTGCGGGTAAAATTAAAATAGAAAAAAGTCGTAAAACTGGTAAAATAAGACATGTTTATGCAGGTAAAGAGATTATCGCTAATATGAGAGCATCTGATAGTCTTTTAATTTTATCTAAATTAGGTGCAAAAAGACTCCACGCATCAACATCTGGAATTAAAAATAGAGTTATGATTGATAATAGTGTTGAATCCTTTGTTCGTGATGGTAAAAGTGTTTTTGCTAAGTTTGTAATTGATTGTGATGAAAATATT
>JAKSUD010000231.1 GCA_024409185.1 archaeon | reverse complement strand
AATCCTCCTTGAGTACCATTACCACCCCAAGGGAAACCTCCTTCTCCATCTCCACCCCAAGTTATATTTCCCCAATCAAAGGAAGGCCAAGTTCCATTTCCATTTCCTCCAAATCCTCCCCATCCACCTGTTTCTGGAATTTCTTCATTAACTGAGTCAACAGTAGCATTAGCAATAATTTCTCCTAATTGATTAAATCTTCCAATTACCATAGATTTAAGGAATTCTGTTTGCTCATCATAAGTACATAAATCTTCTGCAAAGAAATTAATAGTTTTAGTCATCATATCCCATCTAATGAAATTAAGTTCTCTTGAATCTTTAATATATTTAAGTTGTTCATCAATATAATCAATTAAAATATCTTTAGTAAGAATACTTTTAGTTTTAGTAATTTCTACCCAATATTTTTTAACTTTATCAAGAAGTTTTTTATTGTTAAATAAAAGTGTATAGAATTGTTTCATAGTACCAGAAGAACCAGAATATTTAAAAATAAAATTATTTTTATCATCTAAAGGTCTTGATCTAACATCATTACCAAAAGCTAAATCAAAGTCCCATAATGGACCAAAGTAAAGTTTATTATCTTCTCTTTCTTTTGTCATATAGGTACTCCATAGGAAATCCATATTAACACCAAGTTCTTGTACTAAAGTATATTTCATTAAACTATCTAAATCAATATTATCATATTTACCAGAATAAACTTCTTCTTCAATTTCACTTACTTTTTTAGTAATATAATTTATTTGTTCTTTAGTAATATCTTTTTCTTTAGGATATCTAATAATATAAACAATTCCTTTATCTGATTGATAAGTAGTATCACCTTGCCATTGAGAATGACCACAAGCTTCAATCATATATCCTCCAGTAATTTCTGGTTCTTCAACACAAGTTTCATCCATTTTTGATAAATTTACTCTATTTTTACCAACTTCTACATTATCACATAATTGATAAGTTCCTTTATATTCTCCATTAACCATTACATCAACAAATTTACAAACTGGAGTATATTTCATTTCTAATAAAGAACTTATTTTAAAAGCTAAATCATTTCTGACTAAAGTTTTATCATAAAAGTTAGATAATAAATTCCATTTTTTAGCTTTAGCTGGAAAATCTAAAATATTAGTTTTTTCTTCAAGTTTCATTTTATAAGGACTTTTTGGTCTAGTCATAGTAGAATTACCTCGAAGTTTTAAAACACCTTTAGTTTTAGTATCTCTTTTACCTCCTGAAATAATTGCCATTCTAAAATTAACACCAATTTCTTTTTCAGTAGGTTCAACAGCACCTTCAGTATGTATTACAACTAAAGGTAATTTTGTTGGTTGATATAATTCTTCTTCACCTTCTTCTAGTTTAGTTGAACTTTCATATCCATAAAATTCTAAACCAGATATAACACAAGAAGAATTATTAGGACCAACATATCTTAAATATTTGAAAGCATAATTAACTTTAATTTCAGCATAATTCATTTTTTCAGCTTTACCTTCTTCAGTAATCATAAATAAAGGAATAGCATCAATAAATGCTTCATCATTTGAACCTTCAAATACTCCTAATAAATAATTTTTTTTATCACCTTTTTTTTGTGCCCATCCAATTTTTGTGATTCTTTGAGCTTTTTCAAGTTCTATACCTACCCATCCATTTGAAGCTAAAGTTGATTTAAATTCTTTAGTATAATCATTACTGAAGGCATTTTTTAATGTTTTAGAATCAGCATCTGAAGATATTGGAGTACCTTCTAAGAGAACAGCCTCTTTTTCTTTTTTATCGGCACAAGTAAAAAGAGAAAGGTTTATAAGAAATAGAATAGTTAAATACTTTAACATTTTTAAATGTATTTAGATAAATATATCTGATCTTATATTTTTATTTTATTATTTGATTAATCAATTAATAATTTTTATATTCTTTATTA
>JAKSUD010000230.1 GCA_024409185.1 archaeon | reverse complement strand
TATATTATATATATTTTATTTATATTTTATTAATATTTAAAATAAATTTCATAATGTTCATCTAATCTTATCTATTAATAAAACTAATACTAATCTCATACTATTATTTAAAAAAGTAATTAAGTTTAAGTTTGATGATTTAAGTTCGAGCTGAAGTTTTATTCATATTCATTTCTTCTTCTTTTACATTTTTGTCTTTATTTTCTTCTTTTTTAGCTTGAACAACTTCAACATCAGGTTTTATTTCATTTTCTTTTTTATCATCACTGTTATCATCTTTATTGCAACACTTACAGCATTTACAGCATTCTTTGAATTTCTTTATCAAATTTTTAAAGTCATCAGTAAAGAAGAATCCAATAAGAATAACAACAGCAACAAAAATAAAGAATCCAACATTCTGCACATATCCTTTTCCATAAAAGCTTGAGAAAATCATGAATCCCGAACAGCAAAAAGACAAAATAGGAACAATAAATCTTTGAACAACATTTAATTCTTTTCCTTTAACTATAAATCCAATCATTATAGGCAAATATAATAAATACATACCAGTAACACTTAGTTCATCCTGTTCCCATCCTACCCAATAGCTCTTATGTACACCTCCGAATCCATCAGGACCTTTCATCCAAAAAATGGTCAACCAAGCATACCAGAATCCACTGATAATCATTCCAAATATACCAGATTTTATAGTAGAATCAGCTTGTTCGTCGACTAAAGAAAAAACCTCAGGACTAGAACCTGAACCTCTTGATGATAATAAATATAAGTTTCTATTTTCACTTATGGCTAATCCATTAGCTGTTCCAAGACAGGAAATTGTCAAGAAGACATAAACGATTTTTCCTATTATTTTACTTGAAAAAAGACGACTAAAAGCTATTCCTGGTAAAGTTTCACCTAAAGGCCAAGTTTTCATAATTTCATTTGCATCTCCTACTGAACTCATTGAAAAAATATAAAGAGCATATAAAATTAAAGTGGCTAACATTCCAGCTACCAAAGCAATTGGTAAATTTCTTTTAGAGTTTTCTATTTCTGAATTAATTGATGTAGTACATATATAACCTTCTAAAGCAAAAGCAAATCCAGTAATAGCATTAAATAAATTGAATTCTCCATTATCAACTTTAGTTTTGTATTCTTCAGTGTTTTTATAATCGAGAACATTCTGTACATCTCCTTTTACTAATCCTGCTATAGTTCCTCCAATACCCATAACTATTATAGGTATTAATTTAATAATAGTAAAAAGTACTTGAAGTTTTCCACCTGCATTAGGTGATAGTAAATTAATACCAAATGCAATAATCATTATTCCAGCTCCTAAACCTAAAGGGACATCAAGTTGGAAAACTCCTGTTTCAAAATCAAATACTTTATAATTAAATAAGTTACAAATGAATAAGCCTGTAAAGAAAGATACAATTGTAATTAAAGTAGGAATATAAATTATGGTATTATACCATCCAATATAGTAAGCATATCTTTTACTGACTGCTTTTTCTGCAAAGTCTACTAATCCATTTGCGTTTTCGTATTTTTGTCCTAATGTTGCAAAAAATAAAGCACATATTATACTGATAACACCTACGATGAAGACGGTTAAAACAGCCATCCCCATGTTACCAGTTGTTAGGCTTAATACTTTACCTGCTTTTATAAAAATACCGGAACCTATTACTATTCCCATAACCATGGAAATTGCTGTAATAAGTCCGTACTTTTTCTTAAGATTGTTTCCTTCTGAACTTTCCATATTTTGTTAAAATAAATTAAAAAATATAAATACTTCAATTTTTTTAGGAAAATCTAAGTTATTTATCAAAATAATTAGCATATTTTAGAAATAATTTATTTATTCATCTATATTTTTAAAAATTAATTGGTGATATTATATTAAAAATGAAAATTAAATCTTTAATATTTTTTATAATTAA
>JAKSUD010000023.1 GCA_024409185.1 archaeon | reverse complement strand
TTTAAATGATTATAATAATTTTAATGATTTTTATTATCTATAATTATAATTTAATGATTTTTTAAGATTGAAATAATCTCTTCTCTACCTTCTTTTAAGCATTCTTCATATTTTCTACCCTTTTTAATATCATCAGCCAATCTATGTTTTAATGGACTATATTCTTCTGAAGATATAATTTTTAAAACATCTCCAAACCAATAAAGTCTTAAATCAAGATGTAATTGTCTAAGAATTCTATCATAATCAGCTTCTTCAAAGGTAGAAAACATATTTTCAAGTTCACCCATATCTAAATGATTCATAAGAATATCTTCAAATTCTTCAATAGAAACTCCAAATTCTTTAGCTAACGGGTGAGTAACTTCTTTTTCCCATTTATAACTATGAAGAACTCTTTGTTTCATCATTTTTAATTTTTCTTCTTTATTCATATAAATCACCTAAATGAACTTATTTAGTAAATTAAATTAATTTAACTAATTAAATTAAATTTTTAATTAAATGTCTAAACTATTAACTACTAAATTAAACCAAAATGTAAAACTAACCATACAATAATTGAAATTAAAGCACCAATAACAGTTTCTTTACGACCATAACCTGGTCTTGCACCAATTACTAAACCAATTAAGAATAAACCTATTGGAATAGCAATAAATGCTGGAATAAATTGCACTAAAGCAAAATTAATAAATAAGAACCATCCTATAATAGCTAAAACTAAGTATAAAATATCAATTTCTGATATGATAAAAGGTTCCATATGCTTCTTATAGCTTAATAAAAGCCCTGCAATTGAACCAATAATAAATACTAAAATATAAACCATATAAAATATTGTTTCCATGATTTCACCTTTTGTGATTAAGTTTAACTATCATATTCGAGTAGATTTTAATTAATTATGCTGGAGTATAAACAATTAAAAATCCAATTATAATTACTGCAAGAGTAATAACAAAAGCAATAAGCTCTAATTTTTCTGCAAGATGAGCAAATTTAACTCTATCTTGTAATAAGATTAAAGGAATAAAAATTAATCCTATAACAATAAGGGGCCAAACAACAATACTTTGTAAATATGCTGCTATAGCTGCTACTACAAAAATCCCTACTGCTACAAGTGAAGTAAGTACAAGCATGCCTTTTTCATTTACCATTTTAATTCCTTCTTTTTAGTTTTAATCTTTTTAATTTTAATTTAATTAATAATTTAATTAATTTTAATTTCGTTTAATAATTTGAATAATTTTATAATATTAATAATATAATAATGGATCCAACTAAACAAACAAGTGTAATAGTAAATTGAGCCATTACAGAATGATTTGGGTTTAACATTGGAGTTGTAGCATTAATAAATGCAGTAATTGCAGTAATAATAATCATTCCTACAACATATCCAATAATACCAATTGGTCCAAAGAATATTGTTAAGAATAACCATAATAAGATATACCATGCAACAGATTCTGAAAGCATTATAAATCCTCTAAGGAAACCATAATGCTCGGTTTCAAATCCAGAGATAATATCTTTTCCTTTTGTAATTGCAAAAGGAGAATATGGTGATTTTGTAAGTATTAATGTAAAGAACATTACACAAGCAAGAGGTGCTGTGTAAATAAGTGGTCCATGAACAGATTGATATGCAATAATATCCGCAATATTCATACTTCCAGTTACAAAGTAAATTATAGCAATACAAGCAAAGAGAGGTAATTCTCCAGCTGCTGAGAAAACAGCCCTTACACAACTTACCTTACCATAAGGAGATCCAGATGAAGAACCAGAGTTATGCTCAACAATTTTATGAATTGCATAAATACCAAAGATAATCATTAAAGATCCCTTAGTAACAGGACCAACAATAACAGCAGTAACCCATATTCCAGCTAAAATAACTACAATACCAATATAAAAAGGCATTGAAGCAGTTTTAGGGAAACTTGATTCTTTAAAGAAAAACTTCAAAGAGTGAAGTAAATACTGGATAATAGGAGGTCCAGGTCTAAGCTGAATTCTTGCCATAACTTTCCTATGAAAACCTAATAATAAACTACCTGCAAGGAAAGCTAAAATAACATTTATTAAAATATCTGCCATTAAATACATAGTATCAACGAATCTAATCCATTAAAGTAAATTAATTATTGATAATATTTTAAATTAATATTTTAAATTATAATTAATCTAACTAATATCCAATAAATGGTTCTTCAATTCTTTCCTCCTCTTCATCTTTTTTAGGTTTAGACATAGTAAGCAAACCAAATGAAAGTATGAAAAATGGTATACAAACAATAGCTATAGCATAAACTATCCAATCTGCAGGATTAAAAATTAATGCATAAAGAATAGCTAATATAGATACAATTAAAAGAATATAGCTAGTTGTTTTCATTTTATTCATTTTTACACCTTTTCTTTTTAATACAATAAATATAAATTTTTATAATTTTCTTATTTATTATCAGATAATTATTATCCGATAATAATTTTATTAATTTTATATCACATGAATAATGATTAATAAGATTTCTACAGATCTTACAATGATAAATAAAGAGCTTAAGTGAATAATTAATATAAATGGAGAACCTGGGGTTCTAAACATTTCAGCTTTTGTAGCGAAAAATGGAGCAATTCCACTTTCACCAGCAATACCTACTAACATCATTAAAGCACCGAATATAGTCATTGGTGCAACAGTAGGTGCTGCAGCTAAAGTAAATAAACTTAAAGTTCCAGTTGATGCTAAAATAATAGCTGCTCCACCAAATAAAGGTAAACCACACATCATAGCTATTAAACCATATTGATAAGCAGAATCAAGAACATCTATTTGTTTTACAGCAGAAACAATACCAATATTAACAATACCAATTAAAGCCATAAATAAAGTAAAGTTAAATAAATCCCCTGTAATCATAGCTCCTGCAGTAGCTAAACCACAAATAATAGCTAAGAAACGTCTATGTTTAAACTCTTTCATACCAACAGAAACTTTATTTTCTTCAAGAGAACCAAACATTGCTTCTACTTGAGTTTCTGTTCTGCTAATAGCTATTAAAATTGTGAATATAATTATAGTTACAAACAAGAACAAATGTAAAGGATTTAAATAAAGAACAATATCTCCAAGAGGAATTGTTCCAAGTAAATCTCCACCAATACTTGTAAGACTCATTTTTAACACCAATTTTTACTTTAAATTTATAATAAGTGGATTAAAATCATTAATCCGAATAAATATAATACATAAATAAATTATTTCTTACCAAACTCTTCTCTCATCAAAATACCCATTAATCCCATCTTAGAAGCTACTTTGAGGAATAAACCTAAAGCTGCTAAGAATAAACTTAATAACCAATATTGAGGAACTGCAAAGAAGAGTACGAAACCAATAATCCATAAACACCAAGCAATACCTGAAATACCACCAACACCATCAACAACAGCAATTGGTAAACCTCTTGCTTTTCTTGATAATACATAGATAATAATACCTCCACCAGCTACTGCACCACCAGTAAAACCAGTTAAGAAAGCTCCATAAGCTATTAAAATTAAAGCTAAGAAATTAGGAGCAGTATGCATTATCTCCATATCTAAAGAAAATTCAGAAGGTATGAATGATTGTTTTGGACCAATTTTTCTCATTTCACGAGAAATAAGAATCTCTGAAATTGCCATAATTTCAGCAAGTTCTACAACTAAACCTGGAAGGACTAAAGCTTCTGCTAAGTCAGTACCAACAGCAGCAACAACAATAAGCATAGCTAATCCTACGAGATCAGTTAATATAAGAATATGAATATCTTTCTTTTGAATAGCTATTCCAATTAAAGCAATAAATGCAACAATTAAACCACCATATAAAGCTGGAGTATACATTGATTGGAAGAAAGCAGGAACATATTGAGGAACTAATTCTACAACCATAATCTAACTCTCCCTCTTTCTTTGTTTAGCACGTGCTTTACGATTACTTTCTTCAACTTCATTAGCTATTCTATCAGAGCTTTTAATAGCTCTTTTAACATCATTTTGAATAGTTTCTTTTTCATTTCTTCTATCCATAGTGAAATTAAGCATTAACCAAGAAGCAATAATAAATGCCATCATTAAAATAGATGACTCTAAAATTGTATCAAAACCTCTTGTGTAGTATAAAATCTCATCGATTAATCCACCAGGAGATGAATAAATAGTTGTTCCAAAGTATGGGGAAATTGACCTTGCAGTATCTGCGATTGGAGACATATAAGAGTTAATCCAACCAATATACTTAGAATTCTCAGGATATTCTGCTATAGTAGTTCCTGGTTCTTTTAAAATTTCTCCACCTCTATCATAAGGAGCAATAGATAAACCAGCATCCATTTGACTTTGTGGTTCAGGTCTTGGATATAATTGATCGCCGTCAAGTGCAGTAGGAATAACAAATCCTATAATAAGAACACAAGCTAAAATTGCAGCAAATAATCTAGGAATATTCTTAGGTTTAGCTAATTTGTTCCATATTTTAGCTATTTTCATTTATATCCTCCCTCACAACTATTTAATATAAACATTAAACATCAGCTCCAATTTCTTCTAAACGAGTAATAGCTCTAAGTAAGATTAAAGTACAAACTACAGTAGTAGCTGTTAAAGTTAAAAGAGCTAATGTGTAATTATAAGTAAGTAAAATTAATGAAACACCAATTCCAGCAACTTCAGTATTAATTGTTCTTACAACAGGGTCTTCAACTCCAGGACCCCAAACAGTAGCAATAGTTCCAAAAATAGCAATAATTAAACCTGCATAGAACCATAAAGTAAGATTTAACATTATTCTACCTCCATTGCTTTGGATTTTCTTATTTTATCAATTTTCATTAATGCAAGTAAAAATACAATAATAGATAACGGATCAAGAATTGCAGTAATTAAAGCTACATCTAAATATTTAAAGCTAACTACAGCTAAGAAGAATCCTGCTTCTAAAACTGAAAGTAAAATAACTTTATCCAATGGTTTTTTAAGAAGAACAACACCAATAGCTCCAATAGCCATTAAAGCAAATGATATTGTTGTTAAATTAATTAATTCTAACATTTTAACCACATTTTTAAATCCTAAACTTAAATTAATTATATTATCTTTAAAATTTTACATTAAATAATTAATTTTCTTCAGGAACTGCATCTCCATTTTCTATTTCATTATCCAACACTATTTCATCATCTAATTTATCTAAAACATAAGCTATTGCATTTGAACCAATAGTTGAAGTGATGAAAAATGCTGCTGCAACTAAGAGACCAAATGGTGTTTTAATATATAATGCAATGATTGCAGAAATACCAAAATCTATTACATTAATATATAATAATTTTTCAGCTCTATTTTTGGTTATTAAAGCCCTAATGGCCATAAGAACGATAAGAACACCAATAATCTCAATTAACATATTTTTACCTTTTTAGTAATATTTTTTAATTAAATAATGATTAAATAAATTTTATAATTTTATGATTTATTCTAATTTTGTATATCTTCCAAATAATTTAGCTATTTTTCCAAGAGCTTTAGTACTTGTAGGGTGATGTACACCTTGAACTAAGAAAATAGCTATTACAATACCTACAATAAACATTTCAGGAGTTAAACCTATATAAGAACAAAGAATAACAATAACAGTCATTGTTAAAGCACCAGTAGTTCCAGCATATCCTGGATCTGCACATAATCTATTTCCAATAAAGACTAAAAATGCAGCAATTAAACCTCCTTCAAGACCTAAAGCATAAACACCAATTGCAGCAATTAAAGTTCCTGCTGAAGCATCTGGAGAACATAAAATGTTTCCTTGGAAGAATCCACCAGCTAAGTCCCCACCTCTTTTTTTAATGGAATGACCTACATTATCTGCTCCAACAACACCTGGTTCTTCAGGAAGTCCAAAATAAGTATCAACAATAACAAAGTTTAAAAAAGAAATAATTGTTGCTAAAATTAATCCAATAATTAAATTCATGCATTATCCTCCTCTAAACTGTTTTTATCCCCTTCATTAACTCCAGGAGGATTTGGGAATACATAATAAAATAAATATTTAACAAATAAAGCAGAAAGAATTCCGATTACAATAGCTAAAACTAAACCATTATAAATCCATACAATTTTTAAAGCAAATAAAATTGCAAGTAAACCTAAAGCTATTATTGGAGTTGGATAAATCGCACTATTTACCCATGAAAAGCGTTTTGGTTTATCTGGTAAAAGGGGTAAACCTAAAACTAAAGCAACCACTATTGAAACAATAATAGCTATTAAATAATTAAGTAAAAATGGAATTCCATTAGCTTCTATTATCATAATTAATATATATAAATATTAAATAATATAAATCTTTTTACTTGTGTTAAAGACGAAAAAAGATATAAAACATCACTTTATTAAAATTATTAATAAATTTTAAAAAATAAGAAAATAAAAAAACCTCAAAATAAGAATAAAAACAATAAAACAAGATAAAAATAGAAGATTAGAGATTTGGTGACTGTGTAAAAATAAAATTAGTTTGATTTTTGGGAGGTAAACTAAATCAGCCACCAAATCTGTAATATCCTACTATCATATAACTCTAACATCATATATAAATTTTTTTAAAGTTTAAAAAAAATATCAAAAAAGCCAAACATTTTATAAAAGCCCAAATAAAAGCCAAATAGAAATTAAAAAAATTCAGAAAAAAAGTTAGAAAACAGAACAAAAACATAGTAAAAACATAAAAAATTAAAACATGAACAAACAATTAAAAAAAATGCTGATGAAATTAATCTTCAACATATAGGAAAGTTAATCTAAAACCAAAACCATTACCTGGACATATTTCATATTTTCCATCTAATTGGTTAGATAATGATTTAATAATTGTCCAACCTAAACTTGGAGATTTATTAATATCAAACTCTTCATCTAAACCTGCACCATTATCCTTGTAAATAAATTCACACATTTTTTGATCATTTCTTTCACAAACATGAATAGATTTAAATATTTCTTTATAATCATCACTTGTATCAAATGCATGTTTAAATGTATTACTAGTCAATTCATTAATAATTAAGACAATTGGAGTCATAATAGTAATAGGTAAAGTTAAATTAGAATCAATTTCTTCAATAAAATTAACATCCTTAACATCAGATAATCCAATTAATTTATCATCAAAATCTTTAATAAATCCTTTAAGAGAAATAAAGTTCATATTATCTTCATCATAAATACGTTCATGGATTAAAGCTAATGAACTAATTCTATTTTTAGTAACTTCAACAATTCTTCCAGGAGAATTATTGAATTTTTCTTCTAATGAAATGAAACTTGTAATTACTTGAAGGTTATTTTTAACTCTATGATGGACTTCTTTAATTAACATAGTCTTTTCAGCACTTGCATTAAGTAATCCTGATTCATATTCAATTTGAGTAGTAACATCTTGAACAGCACCAATATATAATGTTTGACCTTCATATTCATGAGGAACCATATATATAGTTAAAAATTTAGAGTTAATCCATGCAGGATGTTTATATTCAAAAGTAGATTCATAATCTTTCTCATTATTTTTAAAGAAATTAGAAATTCTATTAACTTGTTCATCAGTTCTAACAGAATAATCTTCTAAATTACGGATAATTTCTTTTAAATTGGATTTTTTATCAATACTCATAATATCAAAGAATCCATCACTAAAGCTTGATCCCCCTTCAGCATCAAGAATAAAAGTTCCAATTTTAAGATGGTTTAATACTACAGCATTAATATTAGAGAATAATTCTTTTTCTCTTTCTAAAATAACTTTTTCTGTAACATCTTGAGCATAAGCACTTCTTTGAATAAATTCTCCATTTGAATCATAAATATTACTAGCATCAATTTCTAAAATTTTAGATTTACCTGATTCAGTAACAATAGTAATTTTTTTACCACCTAAAAACTCATTAGGTTTTAAATTACCATATAATTTTTCAATTTCTTCACGAGTATCAGGGTCAGTTAATTCTAAAATAATATTTTTAGATTTATCATCTGGGCGAGGTAATCTATCAATAAGAGTATAAGTTTCAGGAGTCCAAGTAAACTCTCCTTCTGCAGTTTCATACTGAATAGAAATAGAAGTAGATGTTTGAACATCTTTTAAAGTATCATAAAGACGATTTAATTCTTTATTTTGTAAATTATAATCAGTTACATCTTTAAAAATACTTAAAAATTTAACTATTTTTCCATCTTTAATAATAAGACGATTTAATACATGTAAATACTTAATATTTCCTTTAAATGTTTTAATTCTATAATAAACATCCATTACTTGTTTTTCAAGAGAAATATTATCTTCCACATATTCTAAATGAGGTAAATCATCTGGGAAAATTAAAGAACCTATAATTTCTCTTATATTTGAATCAAAAAAAGTTTTCCTTCTAAAATCTCTTCAAAATTTTGACTCCAAGAATAATTACTTGTTTCAAGATCATAAACAACAAATGCAGACTTTGAATATTCTTGGAACAAATTAAAGTTTTCATCATCAAGCAATTCAACTTCATTTAATTCTTTTAAAACAGAATTATAAACTGCAATTCTATTATCAAATTCAGTTTTCATAGCTATTGCTTGAAATGACTTAATTCCTTCTGGAAAATCAATATCAATATTATAAATAATACTATTATACTCATTATTTAAAATTTTATCAACAATTTGATTATAATTTAAAATTAAACCAGTATCATTATAAGTGATTCTATTTTTATTAAAATCATCTATAGTTATTTTTATAGTTTCTTCTTCTGTCTGGTTAAATAACTCCATATGATACTTATTTGCTTTTACAATATGATTATCTTGAATAATACACTTTGGATTTTTATCATAATCAAAAGATTTATCTTCATTAATTTTAAGATAATAATTTTCAGTAATATCCTCTGAAATTCCAACAACATATCCTGCATAATTAAAGAATTTCATTTTAATATATCTTATAAGGTTATCATCATTAAAGAAACAAAGAGTTAAATATTTAGTTACATCATTTTCATAAATATCATTAAACATAGGATATAAATATTTTTTCATAGATGGGAATGAATCTCCAAATACTCTATTAAGAACATCCTTTTCAATATCTAATTTACCATTAGAAATTGTATCAAAAAAAGCACCATCTGAATAAACAAGTGAAAATTCCCCTCCTTCAATTGGAGCAAGAACATCAATATATTCACTTAATTGTTTAAAAAATTTAGAATACTTAGTATCAAATTCAATATCTATTGAGGGAGAACTAACAAAAAAATTACCTTCATGAACATTATACAACTTGAAATTTAATTTTTCAACATCAACATCCCAATGAAAAGCCATATTTTATCCCCACAATATCATAACAAATAATGATTTTAAAAAAATAACCTTAAAT
>JAKSUD010000229.1 GCA_024409185.1 archaeon | reverse complement strand
TTTGAGGTGGTTAAAAAATACTAGTTTGCCTTTTGTATAAGATATTCGTTAGTCGATTATTATTTTTTATTCGAGGTGGTTAAAAAATACTAGAGTGCTTTCTGGTATAATTAGGTTATTTCAATGAATTATTTCATGAAATAACCTTTTTTTTTTTATATGTCTTATTTTTGTATTTTTCTGTTTTTCTTTTGGTTTTTTAAATTTCTATTTTTAATTTTAACTTTCTCAATCTATTTAAAAACTTATAATTTAAATATTTTAAAGTATAATATTCTATTATGATAAATTTATTTGATTTTTAAATTATACTAAATTTATTTTTATTATTTATTCAATTTTTATTATGGTGAGTTATAATGGCTTATAATCAATTAGTAACAGCTGAGAAAGGAGATAAACTGTTCTTACTTGGTAATGAAGCAGCTGTAAGAGGTATTATTGAAGCAGGTGTTTCAGTTGCAGCTACTTATCCAGGAACTCCTTCTTCAGAGATAGGAAATATTTTGTCTGTTGTAGCAAAAGAAGCAGATATGTATTTCGAATTTTCAGCTAATGAAAAAGTAGCTATGGAAGTAGCAGCTACTGCTGCTGCAAGTGGTCTTAGATCATTTACCTTTATGAAACATGTAGGTTTAAATGTAGCTGCTGATTCATTTATGACTACTGCTTACTCTGGAGTTAAAGGAGGAATGGTTGTTTTTGTTGCAGATGATCCTTCTTTATTCTCTTCTCAAAATGAACAAGATACAAGAAATTATGCAAGAATTGCAAATATGCCTATTTTAGAACCTTCAAACCCTCAAGAAATTAAGGATATGATTGTTTATGCATTTGAGTTATCTGAGCAATTTGGAATTCCTGTATTATTTAGAACTACTACTCGTGTTTCTCATATGAGGGGAATTGTTGAGTTTGGAGATAAAAAAGCTCCTAAATGTACAACAAAAGATGTTGAAAGTGATAAACATTATAAAAAAGGATTCTTTGTAAAAAATCCTAAAGAGTTTGTTCCTGTCCCAGCTAATGCATTAAGTATGCACTCAAGACTTGTAGATAAAATAGCTAAGATTACTGAAAAAGCTAATGATAGTGAAGTAAATGAGGTTTATTCCTTTGAAGAAGGTAAACTTCAAGGCAAACTTGGTGTTATAGCTTCAAGTAGTGCTTTTAATTATGCTTATGATGTTGTAAACTCTGAAAACTTAGGAATGGATATTCTTAAATTAGGATTATCTTACCCAGTTCCAAAAGAATTAATTGCTGACTTTTGTAATAATTTAGAAGGAATATTTGTTGTAGAAGAAGTTGACCCAATACTTGAGAAGGAAGTCTTAGCTATTATTGGAGAATATGGATTAAATATTCCAGTTTATGGTAAATTTGATAATACTTTCCCAATGGTTCATGAATTTAATTGTGATATTCTCAAAATAGGATTTAATAAAATATTATCTGATGAAGAAAACTTATTTGATAGTGAATTAGCTAAAGAAGATTTAGTAAGTTTACCAGAATCTTATGAATTATCTGATAATTTAAATAAAGTTATTGAAAACATTCCAACAAGAGCACCAACTCTCTGTGCAGGTTGTTCTCATAGATCTGCTTATTTTGCAGCTGTAAAAGCTTATGAAGAGTTAGGTATTGCAAAAGAAGAGATGATTTTTGCATCAGATATTGGTTGTTATACTTTAGGAATCAGCCCACCTTTTGAAACTGCAGATTATTTACTTGCAATGGGTTCAAGTGTTGGGGATGGTTGTGGTTTCTCAATAGCTACTAATCAAAATGTTATGAGTTTTATTGGAGATTCTACCTTTTTCCACAGTGGTCTTTCTCCACTTGTAAATGCAGTTCATAATAAAAACAACTTTGTTTTAACTATTTTAGATAATAGAATTACTGCAATGACTGGAGGTCAACCAAACCCAGGAATTCCTGTTGATGGAATGGG
>JAKSUD010000228.1 GCA_024409185.1 archaeon | reverse complement strand
ATTGCGCCCAATCCCCAATCACCAATCCCCAATCCCCAATCCCCAATCCCCATTTATTGCAAATTATGTAAAATAATTTAAATAATCGATTTAGAACTTAAATTCAAATTATAAATTAAATTATTTTTTATTTAATAATTGGTTTTTCCCACATAGATGGATATTCTAATCCAAGCATTTTAGCAACAGTTGCTGCAACATTAGCTAATCCAAATTCTCCATCTGCTATTTCATATTTATTATCATCATCAATGATAATAAATGGAACAGGATTAAGAGAGTGAGCAGTTCTAACTTGAATCTTTCCTTTTTTGGTTTTTTCCAACATTTCTTCAGCATTTCCATGATCAGCAAGCAATAATACAGTATATCCATTTACTTTAGCTGCTTCGACCAACCTTTTTAATGCGAGATCTAAAGCTTCCATGGCAATAACAGTAGCTTCAAAGTTACCAGTATGTCCAACCATATCACCATTTGGATAATTTATTCTAATAAATTTATATTTTTTTGTTTGCATTTCTTTAATTGTTTCATCAGTAATTTCTGCACTTTTCATCCAGGGTCTTTCTTCGAAAGGTACTAAATCTGATGTAATTTCGGTGAATTTTTCTAGATTTTTATCCAAATAACCACTTCTATTACCATTCCAGAAATATGTAACATGACCGAATTTTTGTGTTTCACTAATAGCACATTGAGCTAATTTATTTTTTATTAATAATTCTGTTAAAGTATTTTTAATTTCTGGAGGTTGGACTAAATATTTTTTTGGAATATGAGCTTCACTATCATATTCTAATAAGCCAGCATAATATACTTTTGGGTTTTTCTTTTTTTTAAATTTATCAAAGCTTCCATCATCATCGAAAGCTCTAGATATTTCTAAGGCTCTATCTCCTCTAAAATTAAATAAAACAACAGAGTCATTATCATTCATAGGACCAACTGGTTTACCATCTTTGGCAATGACAAAAGCTGGAAGATCTTGATCTATGACATTAAATTCTTTTCTATAAGTCTCAATAGCTTCTTTTGCAGTAGCAAATTGTTTTCCTTCTCCTAAAACATGAGTGTTCCAACCTGCTTCGACCATACTCCAACTAGCTTCATATCTATCCATAGTAATTTTCATTCTTCCACCACCTGAAGCTATTTTTGCGTCGTATGAATTATCATTTAATTCCTTAAGTAATTCTTCTAGTTTATCTATATAGGTTAATGCGCTTGTAGCTGGGACATCTCTTCCATCAAGTAATGTATGAATTCTTACTCTTGAAACACCTTCAGCCTTAGTTTGTCTGAGCATTTTAAATAAATGATTAATATGAGAATGGACATTTCCATCAGATAATAATCCAAAGAAATGTAATGTAGATTTATTCTTTTTTACATTTTCAACTACTGCTTTCCAAGTTGGAGATTGGAACATTTTTCCTGATTCAATTGATTGATTTACTAATTCTGCACCTTGAGCATATATTTGACCACATCCTAAGGCATTGTGACCGACTTCACTATTACCCATATCTTCGTCACTAGGTAAACCTACAGCTTTTCCGTGGGCCTTTAGTTTGGTATGTGGATAATTTTTGCAAAGGGAATGAAGGAATTCAGTTCTACCAGTATTAACAGCATCACCTAGACCTGTTTTACTATAACCAACTCCATCAGCAACAATTAATAAAATTGGTTTAATTTTATTGGTTTCACGGAGATTTCTTGTAAATACATTACAAGTTAAGAGTAAGAAATAAAAAACAAACTTTGTTGTGGCTCTTGTCATTTTATCGGATATAAATATAAATAATTATTAATTATTTGGAGATTTTGTTTATTCTTTTAATTTAATTTTATTTAATTTTTAGTTATTAAATTTATTTAATAAAATATATTTTTTCATTCCTTTTGCTAATTGGGGATTGGGGATTGGGGATTGGGGATTGGGGATTGGGGATTGG
>JAKSUD010000227.1 GCA_024409185.1 archaeon | reverse complement strand
TCATAAATAAATAAATTAAAATTACTAATTTAATATAAAAATAACTTAAAGTTATAAGAAAAAAAATAAAAATGAGAGATTAACAAAAAAATAAAATTTTAAAAATCAAAGTCTAGTTATGTTTAAATCTAAAACACTTTAAGTAGATGAATATTTATGAGTAATTTCACAATGATTATTTAAAGATTAATATCTAAAGAAATTAAATTGTGATTTTTTATCATTTTTATATAATGAGTAACTATATTAAATATGTTTAAGTGTTGAACAGGATTATGGTCTTATGCTGAAGCAGTAGTATTATCAGTAGCATCAGTTATTAAGAATTTTTCATATTCTGCTCCTGTTTTATTTCCAAAAATGATAAGTGTTCCATTTTGAAGTAATCCATCTTTAACTGAAGCAACTTTTCCATCTTTTCCTGGGTTTGAAATTGTATAAGTAGTTCCATCAAATTCAACTTTCCATTGTTGACTTGTACTACTTCCATCAAAATCAGTAGCAGTAATAATATCATCAACTTCTTTAGATTCTTTTGCAACTTCTTTAGTACTATTAACAACCATATTTGTAAAATATGTTGGATCTTTATTATTTTGGTCGAATTTTTTGATATCAACAAGATTTATAAATAATTGTTTGTTACGATGTTCTTTACAAAGTTCATTCATTCTTTTGAAAGATAGGTCAGCAGAAGGAACCTTATATTTTTTATCCCATGGAATTGTAAATCCTTTAATATAAAGTTGTTTCATATCACAAAAATCAATAGTTAATTTATCCATTTTTTCAGCTTCAGCATTATATTCTGAATCATCTATTCCTCCAGTATAATTCGTTCCATGAGCACTGGCATCAGCAATATGGATAATTAATTTAATTCCATCTCTCCAGCTAAGAGTTTTTGCTAAAGTATAGGCACCAACCCAATCTTCAGGTAAACCAGCTCCACCGGAGGCAACTTGACTATTGATATATTTTTGGAAAGCATTCATATCACTAGTGAAATCAAATTTAGAATTTTTTCCACTTCTTTCTACAGGATCTTGGTAATATACTGCTCCATATTTAAAGTCATATTCTTTAAGTTCTTTTCCTAATTCTCCTGCAATCGTTAAAGTATAGGTTTTAACAGCTGCAAGAGTATTAGCCATTGATCCAGTGGAGTCGATAATAAAAAGTAAATCGAAAGGAGTAGATTTTACTGATTCACTTGCTTCTGGTCCCGGTGCTGCTTCAGTACCATTAGGTGAAGGACTAGCTGTATCATTAGGTGAAGCATCTGCATCAGATGAAATATTTACAGGAGCAAGATATTTATCTCCATTACTAATATAATAACCATTACAATCTGAAGTATAATTAAAATTGAATTTTTGGGTGTCAGTATCATTTTCATTATTTATTATTAATTTGCCGTCTAAAAATTCCAAGAACAATGAGGAGTTACTGGCTTTTATTTTATAAATACCTTTTTTAAGAGGGGCATCAGGACATGCATCTTCTTCTGGAGGGGCCTCAGGTGCATCTTCAGTTCCGTTTGTTGCATTTTCGATCGTTGGTTGGATAGTGTCATTATCACTGGTAGTGGCATTATCACTGCTTGTGTCTTCATCACATGATGGATCAATAATTTCAACTTGATTAAATATTTCTTTTAATGCTTTGACTAAATAAGCCCATGTGTCCGGTCCTGCAGCACATTTCTTGCACTTTTTGTCGTCGCAAGTCTTTGTGTTTTTGAGTTTCAATGAGTAAACACAAAGAACAATTGATAATAGCAATAAATATTTATTCATAATTAATGCTTTAATTAGATAAAAAAAAATAAAACGAACCTTTATAGATAAAAAAATAAATATTTTTAATTATATTTTAAATATTATTTTTAATTAATTTAGTACATAATTGAAGTAATAACGAATTAAAAACACTTAAAAGATATAAATTTTACATTAAATA
>JAKSUD010000226.1 GCA_024409185.1 archaeon | reverse complement strand
GCAGGAAAAAACTCAAGAATGAGAAAAGATCAAGAAAATCTTAATATTCCTTTGCAAAATAAATTAACACTCCCTTTAAATTCAGATAAATATAGTGAAACTATCATCGAAACTACAATTAATAATGTATTAAAAATTCAAGAGATAGACCAATGTATTATAGTACTTGGCCATTATGCTGATGAAATAATACCTCACATAATTAAAATAAATGATCCACGTATCAAAATTATTAAAAATAATCCTATTGATGTAGGTCTATCTGTTTCTTTATTGAATGGTCTTGCAAATACTGATTCAGATATTGTTTTATGTGTAACTGGAGACCAACCAACAGTTACAACAACTACTTTTAAAAATATTTTAGATTATATACTTAATTCTAATAATCCTAAAGAAACTATTTCAATCCTTAGAAGAAGAAAAACAGGTATTTTAGATACAGCTGAAGGTTTAGGAATGCCTTTTGCAGCTTACAGAACTTCTTTAATAAATTATCTTGAAGGAGAAAATGATAATTTAAACCCTATACTTCGAAGAATTTTTGATGATGGATTCGAATTTTATGGTGTGGAAGAAATAGATTCCTTAGAATTGATTAATATTAATCATTACGATGAATATAAATCTATTTTAGAATAATTAATATATTTACTTAGTATTTTTTTAATTTTCTATATATTTTAATCTTTTTTTAAATTATTTTTATATCTAATTTTATAGCTATTTTTAAACTTATTTTTAAAAATATTTTCTATCTTTTTAAATACTAAAAACTACAAATAATAAAATAGTAAAAACAAGGTGAAATTATGGCTTCAAATGATAAGATAAAATTAATTGAAGAACTTTGTATGACACCAGGTATTTCTGGTTTTGAAGAAAAAATAGCTGCAATCTTAGAACGTGAATTAAAAGATGTAGCAGATGATATTGAAATTGATAAAATGGGTAACTTTATAGCTACTAAAAAAGGAGCTAAAAAAGGACCTAAAGTTATGATTGCATCTCATATGGATGAAATCGGTTTAATGGTAAGATATATTGATGATAATGGATTTATTAGATTCTCAACTATTGGTGGAATTAATGACCAAATGTTAATGAACCAAACTGTAACTATCCACAGTAAAAATGGTGATGTAACTGGTATTATTGGATCTAAACCTCCTCATGTTACTAAACCTGAAGAACGTAAAAAAGTAGTTGCTTATGATGATATGTTTATTGACATAGGTGCTAAAGATAAAGAACAAGCTGAAGAAATGATTACTATTGGAGACCCAATTACATTTAAATCTTGGTTTGCAGAGTTCCCAAACAACTATGTAATGGTTAAAGCATTAGATAATCGTCTTGGATGCTATGTAATGTTAGAAGTTATGAAAAGAGTAAACTCTAAAGCTACTGTTTATGGTGTAGGAACTACTCAAGAAGAAGTAGGTCTTAAAGGTGCAAAAGTTACTTCTTATAAATTAAACCCAGATATGGCATTTGCTCTTGATGTAACCCTTTCAGGAGATCATCCTGGAATTAAACCTGATGAAGCACCTGTAGTTAGTGGTAAAGGACCGGCTGTTATCATGATTGATGCAAGTGGTAGAGGAATTATGACTCCTAAAATCGTAAGAGATTTATTAATCAATACAGGAGATAAATATGAAATCCCTTACCAACTTGAAGTAAGTGATGGTGGTACTACAGATGCAACTTCTATTCACTTAACAAAAGAAGGTATTCCAACTGGTGTTTTATCTGTTCCTACAAGATATATCCACACTACTGTTAGTGTAGCAAGTTTAGATGATGTTGAAAGTACTATCGAACTTATTGTAAAAGCTATTGAAAGTTTAGAATAGTTTATTTTTAACTATTCTATTTCTATTTTTTTGTTTATTTCTTCATGATTTTATTTTAAAATTAATTAAATTTCTTACTATTATATAACCAAAAAATCAATAAAATTATTTCTTTTTA
>JAKSUD010000225.1 GCA_024409185.1 archaeon | reverse complement strand
TAAATATTTATAGAATTTAAAAATTAAAAGGTGTTTAAATACTAGAAATAAAAAAGACAAAAACTGGAAATAAATTAGTTATAAAATTAACTGGTAGATTAGATACTAATACTGCTCCAGAATTAAATAAAACAATTAAAGATGATTTAAAAGATATTGAAGAACTTATCTACAATTTATCTGAATTAATTTATATTTCAAGTGCAGGACTTAGAGTAATTTTACTTACTCAAAAAATTATGTCAAAACAAGGTTCTATGAAAATAATTAACACACAGGATATAGTTATGGAAGTATTTAAAGCAACTGGATTCACTGAAATTATAGATATTGAATAATTAATAAAAAAACAAGAAATCTAATAGATTATTAACATGTTAGGTGTTAAAATGGACCTTAATGATTGGAAAGATGAAGAATTAATATATTCAGGCAAATGTCATAAAAAACTTATTTTAAAAGGAAAAGAAGTTTACGATAATTTAATGAAAATTTCAAAAGACCCTTTAAAATATAATAATGAATTATTAATGAAAATTTTAGAAGATAATAAAGATACTGAATATGGTAAAAAATATGATTTTGCAAATATTAAAACAATAAAAGATTATCAAGAAAAAGTTCAAATTACTACATATGATGATTATGCAGAATATATTTACAGAATGATCGAAAAAGGAGAAGATAATTTAATTACTGTTTATGATGTTAATCATTATGCAAAATCTTCAGGAACAATGGGAAACCCTAAAAGAATTCCTGTTTCAATTTTATCAGAACAAAACTTTAGTAAATATGTAACAGCATATAATTTATATATGATGTATAATGAGTTAGGTGGAGAATGGATTAATTATCCTGTTTTAAATTTAGTTGAACTTTCACTTTCAAAATTAAAAAATGGAGCTGATTATTCATCAATTTCTGGAAAAATTATTAAAGAATATGATGAGAACTTAAGTGAAATTATGACTTCATCAATTGAAGCAATAATGCCTCAAATTGAAACTGATACAAGATATCTTCATGCAAGATTTGCATTAACCCAAGAAATATCTTATGTTTTTACATCATTTGTAAGTCTCTTTTTAGAATCTCTACGTTATATCGTAGCAAATTGGGAACTTTTAGCAGATGATATTGAAAAAGGAACTATTCATGAATCTATTAAAATGACTGAAGAAGTTCGTAATAGTCTTCTTAAAAAAATTAAACCAATGCCAGAAAGAGCAAATCATATTAGAAAAGCATTTCAAGATGAATCTGATAAAGCTATTGTTCCTAAAATTTGGCCAGAACTATGCTGTCTTAGTGGTGTAGGTACTGGAGGATTTGCTAATTATTTAGATAAAATAAATGTATTTACAGGAGATGAATTTAACTTTTATTTAACTGGTTTAAATGCGTCTGAAGGTACTTTTTCTGTACCTTTTGAATTAAATAATAAAGA
This sequence comes from archaeon, assembly GCA_024409185.1. Taxonomy (GTDB): domain Archaea; phylum Methanobacteriota; class Methanobacteria; order Methanobacteriales; family Methanobacteriaceae; genus Methanobrevibacter. Next base: position 528 of record JAKSUD010000225.1, on the reverse strand, counting down.
TGCAATGCTTATTCCAGATAGTATGTTTTATGAATTTTTACCATTAAACTTTAAATCTTATAATGAAATTTGTACAATTGATGAATTAGAAGTAGGTAAAAAGTATGAAATTGTAACTACTAATTTATCTGGTTTCTATCGTTACAGAATGAAAGATATAATTAAAGTTATTGGAAAGAAAAATGAAACTCCTATTATTGAATTTGCATATCGTTTAGATCAATGTCTTAGTTTAACTGGTGAAAAAATTAATGAACACCACTTAAGAAAAACAGTATACACAACAGAAGATGAATTGGGCTTTAATTTAATTGATTTCTCTGTTTATGCAGATTCTGATTCCTCACCAATGAAATATGTATTCTTATTAGAAATAGAATCAATGCCTGAAGGACTTAATAAAGACATAATTAAAAAAGCAATTAATAAAAACTTCGCAATAGCTGAACCTCTTTTAGGATATAAACTTGAAAAAGGTATGCTTGATGAAGCAGAAGTAAAATTCTTACAAGCAGAAACTTATTTATT
>JAKSUD010000224.1 GCA_024409185.1 archaeon | reverse complement strand
GCCCAATCCCCATTCCCAAATCCCCAATCCCCAATCCCCAATCCCCAATCCCCATGTCTTACCTTATTTCAATTAATTATTATTAAAAAAATAATTAAGTTTAAAATTTTTTAATTGATTTATGATTTAAAAGTCTTAAGATAATTACTATACATTGAATATTTTATACTTTATTTATTCTAGAAAATTTTAATAAATTTATTTTAAAGTAAATGCTTACAACAACTGCTCAAGGAATTGGTCTTAAAATGCCAACAGTAACAAATGCTGGAGAAGAAAAAAATGAACAATCTCGTTTATCAGCATTTGTAGGTGCAATAGCAGTATCAGATTTAGTTAAATCAACTCTTGGACCTAAAGGTATGGATAAAATATTACAACCAATGAGCGATGAAGGTGGTAATAATAAAATCCAAATAACAAATGATGGAGCAACAATATTAAATCACGTATATGTTGATAATGGAGCAGCCAAAATTTTGATAGATATTTCCAAAACTCAAGATCAAGCTGTTGGAGATGGAACAACTACTGTTGCTGTTCTAGCAGGAGAACTATTAAAAGAAGCAGAAAATTTAATAAACAAAAAAATTCATCCACAAATTATCATTAGTGGTTTTAGAAAGGCAAGAGATGCTGCTAAAGAAGTATTATTAAAACAAGCTTTTAATGATTATTCTGATAAAGATAAATATTACAATGATTTAATAAACATCGCTAAAACTACTTTAAGTAGTAAATTAGTAACCCATGAAAAAGAAAAATTTTCTAAAATGGTAGTTGATGCAGTATTAAGACTAGGAGAAAATCCTTCCTTAGATTTAATTCATTTAATTAAAAAATTAGGTGGGACTTTATCAGATTCATATTTAGATGATGGTTTCATACTAGAAAAATCAATTAGTGTTGGTTGTCCTAAAGAAAAAACTAATCCTAAAATATTAATTGCAAATACTCCTATGGATTACGACAAAATTAAAATATATGGCAGTAGAGTTAATGTTAACTCAGTAGAAAAATTTTCCGAAATCGAACAAGCAGAAAAAGATAAAATGAAAAATAAAGTTGATAAAATCCTAGCTTATGGTTGTGATATATTCATTAATAGACAACTTATATATAATTATCCTGAACAATTAATGGCTGATAAAGGTATTATGGTTATTGAACATGCTGATTTTGACGGTGTTGAAAGATTAGCAGCAGTTACTGGTGGGGAAATATATTCTACTTTTGATACACCAGATAAAGCTGTCCTTGGTTCATGTGAAAAAGTTGAAGAAATAATGATAGGTGAAGATAAAGTTATTAAATTTACAGGATGTAAAAATCCCAAAGCATGTACTATTATTCTTAGAGGAGCAAGTGCACACCTTTTAGAAGAGGCAGAAAGATCTTTACATGATGCTTTATGTGTCATTACTGAAACTGTTAAATCACATAATTTAATTTACGGAGGTGGATATACAGAAATGAAGATGGCTTTAGAAGTCGAAAATTTAGCTAAACAAGAAAAAGGTAAAGAATCTTTATGTATTGAATCATTTGCTAAAGCATTAAGACAAATACCAACTATTATTTGTGATAATGCTGGTTTAGACTCAAGCGAAATCATTGCAAATCTCAAAAAAGAAATAAACGATGGGTCAACTACTGCAGGTATAGATGTAAATAAAGGTGCTGTAGGTGATATGAAGGAATTAGGTATATTTGAATGCCTAAAAGTCAAAGAACAAGCTTTATTGAGTGCATGTGAAGCTGCAGAAATGATTATTAGAGTAGATATGACATTTACAGCTCCACCTAGACAAAGAACTGATGAGAATTCTAGACCTTGCTAAGTGAAATAAATAAAGGATAATTTTACAAACATTAGCAAATTAAGATTTCTTTATAATCTTATTAAAAAAAAAAAACAAAAAAAGTTTATGTTGCTTTAATAAAAAAGTTTTAAATTTTTATTTGTTTTTATTGTTATAT
>JAKSUD010000223.1 GCA_024409185.1 archaeon | reverse complement strand
GTTAACCCAAAAATTGAACAAAATTCATAAAAATAGATAAATAAAAGATAAAAATAAAACAAAATAATTATAAATAAAATAAAAATTAAACAAAAATAAATAATAATCAATAAACATTCTTATGATATACAACATTAAAAAGAAAAAATGAAAATTGTTAAAAAATATAGGAAAAATCTTTTAAAAAATTAAAATAAATTGAAAAAAATAAATAAAAAACATTGCAAAAAAATAAGAGAAAACTAAAATATCTCTAAAAAATGAATAAAATTAAGAAAAAATAAAAAATAAGAGAAAACTAAAATTAGTCTTCCCATACTCCTAAAAGTTCTTCAACTTTATCTTGTAATTTTAAAAAGTCATCAGAACTTCTATTTCTTGGATGAGGCAAATCTACTTCAACAATTTCTTTGATACATCCAGGGTTTCTATCCATAACTACAACACGATCAGCTAAATAAATAGCTTCATCAACATCGTGAGTAATAAAGAGAATAGTAGTATCAAACCTAGATCTAACATCAATTAATTGTTCTTGTAATCTTTGTCTATTTTGCATATCTACAGCTGAAAATGGTTCATCCATTAAAAGAACAGGAGCATGATTTAATAAAGAACGAATAATAGCTACTCTCTGTTTCATACCACCAGAAAGCTCATGAGGATAACTATCTTTAAAATCAGCTAAACCAACTCTTTCTAAGTATCTCTCAGCAGCTTGAAGATTTTCTTCTTTAGAGCTATCTTCATCTAAATTAAGGCCAAACATTACATTATCTAAAACAGTTAACCAAGGGAATAAAGAATATTGTTGGAAAATAAATCCTCTATCTTTTGAAGGACCTTCAACTAAAGCCCCATTATCATAAACTTCCCCTTGAGTAGCTTCTTCTAAACCTGCAACAATTCTAATTAAAGTGGTTTTTCCACAACCAGATGGGCCTAAAATACAGATTAACTCTTTATCATCAACATGTAAATTTACATCTTTTAATACATTAAGAGTCTCATCTTTATGTTTTGTTACAAATGATTTAGATACATTTTTAATATCAATTGCCAATTAAAACACCTTTAAATTAACATAATTATAATTACTAGAATACTGAATCTTGTAATTTCCTAAATACAACATCAAATGCATTACCAGAAAATTGAATCTTGTAATTTCCTAAATACAACATCAAATGCAATACCTATTATACCAATAACTAAAATACCAACTACCATAGTTCCAGGATCAAACAAGTTACTTGCAGTTAAAATCATATGTCCTAAACCATCACTGGAAGCAATCATTTCAGAAGAAACAGTACACATTAAAGCAATACCTACACCTACTTTAAGACCTGAAATAATATGTGAAACTGCAGAAGGCATGACAATTTTAGTTAATACATCCCAACTATTTGCACCTAAAGTTTGAGCTGCTTCTACTAAAACTTTTTCAGTTCTTTTAACACCATCAATTGTGTAAACTAAAAGTGGGAATACACAACCTAAGAAAATAACGAAAACAGCAGAAGATAATCCTATACCAAACCATAAAATAGCAAATGGAATCCATGCAATAGGTGGAACTGGTCTAAGTACACTAATAACTAAAGAACAGAAACTGTCCCAAGTTTCAGACCAACCTAAGAATATACCTATTGGAATAGCTACAACAGAAGCTAAAATAATACCTAAAAATACTTTAATTAATGTACTAACAGTATTAGTAAATAATTCACCATTAAAAATTAAAGTATATGCTGCACTAGCTACATCAATAGGGCTTGGCATAATAAATTTTGGCCAAACTACAAAAACTTCAGTTATTAAAAACCAAACCAATATAATTAATATAGGAAAAACTAAAGGTAATAATTTTTTCTTTAAACTCAAATTAATCACTTACATAAATTTATAACTAAGAGTCAATTAAGAAAAATAAATTTAATAACCATTTACAATTATCATAAACCCCTTAAATTACTAATTAAAGAATAAATCAATATAAATATAGT
>JAKSUD010000222.1 GCA_024409185.1 archaeon | reverse complement strand
TGAAAAATAAATATTTGAAATAAATATTAGTTTAAAAAAAACTTTAAATGAAATAATCCTAGCATTATTAAAAAGAACTACTTATAAAAATGAATTTATAACTTCAATAATTTTATCTAACTTATCTGTTTCTAAACAAGAAATATCCAAGTTTTTAATTTCAATAGCGACTCCTTTTTCTTTTAATCTATTGTAATTTGGACATTTTGTAATTATTCCATGATTATCAAGTTTGAATTCATTTTTAAGATTATAAGATAAAGATTTATCTTGGGATGACAATATAACATTAATCCCTCTTTTATCAGAATGAAAAACATCATTTAAATTGTTTTTAAGATATTTACAAGCTTTTAGAGTTACATTTAAAGTATTTTGAGCATAATCAAGTTCTGTTGCTATTCCACAAGCAATAATATTATTAATTTTAGATGTTTTTAATATAAGTTTAGACTTATTAAATACCTTTTCATTATTAGTTGTAATAAATCCACCATAACCAACATTAACAATTTTAGGAGATCCTGTAGAACCAATAATAATATCTGAATATTTACCATTAGCTAATTTAGTTTCAGAATCTGTAATTGCTCCTGAAGCATCTTCTACAACCAAAATATCATTTTCATGAGCAAAATTAGCTATTTCTTTAATATTTTGTTCTGCAGTATATCCTGCAAAACTTGTTAAAAATAAAGCATTATGATTATTAGATAAAATAGATTCATTTTCTAAAATAGCTTCTTCCAAATAACTATTTTCAACTAAACCTTGATTAGTTTTAACTGTAATTATATCTTTATTTAAGAAATTAGCTATTTGTTTAAAACCATTCCAAGCTCCTTGATCTGGAATTAAAATAGCTCCTTCAATAGAATTCATAGCAGTTAAAATAGCTGCATTACCACTGTTTACTAATTTACAATTAGTATGATTAGTAAAATCACATAATTTGTCTTCAGCTATTTTAAAATAATCTTCACTACCTTCTCCAATAGCTACTTTAGACATAGCTATTTGAGTTTCTTTTGAAGGTTTTTTAAATTTCAAATCCATATTATCCATTTCCATAAAATTAATTTAATTAATTATTATTCTTAAATTTTTATAATTTTATTTTAAATCAATATAGTTTTATTGTTGACTTGGTAATTTCTTAAAGTAATTATCTAATGTAGTTTGTTGTGTGTGTAACATTTCATTTAATAAATCACTTTGTTTTACATATTTACTAATTGGTATTTTAAGTTTACTTCCACAGTAAGCCACAGCATCTTTTAAGGTTTCAAATTCCTTATAAGGTCCATTCATTGCATATTTTACATTTTCTCTAACATTAAATACTCCAAGAGGAACATAACCAGAATAAGCTTCTCTAAGAACAATCACACCAGATTGAAGCTTTAATTGTGCTAATTTATCAAGAACAGCCATTTTACATGTATAATAACATCCACCAACAGAAGAATACTCTTTTTTATCAGTGTTTGTTTCATAATCTGAAAAGATTAACTCTTCTTTACCTAAAATCTTAATAAAAGCTTCCATCCATTCATATTGCCATTCTGTAGGAGTTAAAATAATTGCATAATAATTCTTTAAACTACAAAATTCATAAACACGATAAGTATCTAAAAGAGGATAATGACGAACTTCTTTTAATAAGTTATTAGCTATTGTACTATCACAAGCAGTAATAGACCAACGTGTTGGAACTAATTTTCGATTCTTTTTAAGTCCAAAAGCACCAACAGAGAAAGCTTTCTGCATAGCTGAGAAAGGAACATCTTTATTATGCAAATTCATAACAGCTTCAGTAGCTTTTAAATCAGTGTCATAAAAACTTTTTTCTAGCTGTTTATCCCATCTTACAGCATCAATATCAAACTTTTCAAGAACTGCACTTGGCCCATGAGGAGTACTATCTTCACTTAACATAGAACCTCGTGGTTTTGAACCAAAAGTAGCTTCACTATCAATTGATTTAGAAGCTAAAGAAATATCTTGAAG
>JAKSUD010000221.1 GCA_024409185.1 archaeon | reverse complement strand
CATCAACCAAAATCCAAAAAATAATAAAAATTTAAATTAAATTTATTAATGAGGATAAATAAAAAATATATTATTATATATTATATAATTTATTAATCATTCGTTCTAAAACGAACCAAGATATATAATTATAAAAAATGATGATTAAAATGAATAGTGAAAAATTACTTTATGAAGGAAAAGCTAAAAGTGTTTTCCAAGGCGAAAAAGATGATGAAGTTATTATAAAGTTCAGAGACGATATGACTGCAGGAGATGGTGCTCGTAAAGAAAGTATGGGTCAAAAAGGATACCTTAACTCTATTTTATGTGCTAAAATCTTTGAAATCATTGAAGAAGGAGGAGTAAAAACCCAACTTATAGAACTTAACGAACCTTGTGTTATGACAGCTATGAAATTAGATGTGATTCCAATTGAAGTTATTGTAAGAAACATAGCTACAGGAAGTATTATCCGTAAATTCCCATTTGAAGATAAAACTCCATTTAACCCACCTCTTGTACAAATGGACTTTAAAGATGACGAATTCCATGATCCAATGTTAAACGATGATATTGCAAAAGCATTAGGAATAGCTACTCAAGAAGAACTTGACAAACTTAGAGAACTTGCTCTTAAAGTTAATGAAATTATGAAAAAAATGTTTAAAGACATTGGAATTATTCTTGTTGACTTTAAAATCGAATTTGGTAAAGATAAAGATGGAAACATTATTCTTGGAGATGAAATTAGCCCAGATAGTTGTAGATTATGGGATAGTGAAACTCTCGATATGCTTGATAAAGAATTATTTAGACAAGGAAAAGATGATGAAGTTATCGATGCATATGAAGAAGTTTTCAACAGACTTGTTAGCGATGAAGATAAAGCTAAATTCAGTATTCAATAATTAAATAAAAAAAATAACTAAAAAATAATAATTAAAATTATAACTTAACAATAAATTAAATTAACTATTAGGTGATTAAAAATGATATATGCTGTAAATGTTACTGTTTCTTTAAAAGCAGGTATGTTAAACCCTGAAGCAAGTACTATTGAAAGATCTCTTGCTCTTTTAGGATATGAAGTTAAAGACACTAAAACTTCCGAAGAAATTAGTTTTGTAATGGAAGATGAAAGTGAAGAAGCTGTAAGAGAAAAAGTTGACGATATGTGTCAAAAATTACTCTGTAATCCAATTATTCACAACTACGAAATTACAATAACCGAAGAATAAGTAATCAAGGTGAAAAAATGGCTATAGGAATTATAAGATTCCCTGGATCTAACTGTGACCGTGATGTTTACAAAGCTATTGAACTTGCAGGTGGTCAAGCAGAATATATCTGGTGGAATAATGAAGATTTAACTGATTATGATGGAATTGTAATTCCAGGTGGATTCTCCTATGGAGATTACTTACGTGCAGGTGCAATTGCTTCAAACACTCCTGTAATTAATGGTGTAAAAGCACTTGTAAAAGAAGAAAAACCAGTTCTTGGAATTTGTAATGGAGCTCAAATTCTTGGAGAAATCAGTCTTGTTCCAGGATTATTCATTACTAATGAAGTACCTAAATTCAACTGTGAATGGGTTGATTTAAAAGTAGCTACTAACAGAACTCCATTTACTAAAAACTTTGATAAAAATCAAATAATCAAAGTACCTATTGCTCATGGAGAAGGTAGATTCTTTACTCAAGAAGAAATGGATGTTTTAAAAGAACAAGAACAAATTGTACTTCAATTCGAAGGTAAAAACCCTAATGGTTCTATTGAAGGAGTTACTGCAGTTTGTGATGAATCAGGACTTGTATGTGCTATGATGCCTCACCCTGAGCGAGCTTCTGAAAAGATTTTAGGTTCAAATGATGGATTAGAATTCTTTAAAGGAATGCTCGATATTATATAACTACAAGAATCATTTTAATCATTAAAAAAGGAGTCTGAAAATGCCAGTATATTTAATAGGTGCAGGTCCTGGAGACCCTGACCTTATAACATTAAAAGCTGTGAAAGCATTAAATAAAGCAGATGTAGTCTTAT
>JAKSUD010000220.1 GCA_024409185.1 archaeon | reverse complement strand
TAATATTTATTTATTTTTAAAAATTAATAAAAAAATAAAAAAGAAAAATTGAATAAAATTTAAATAATTAAATTAATCCAAAGTATTTTAAGAAATAATTCATCATAGTATATGATTTAGAAACAGATCCAGATTCAATTTTACCATGATTAGTTAAAACTTCACAAGTAACAGAGATAATTCCCTTAAGGTTAGCTACATCTTCTACAGCACCAGGATATTCAGAACCAGCAGTGTTATAAATTAAAGAGGATACTTTTGCATTAGAAGCAATATATTTAGCTAAAATTGCACTATATCCATTTGGATTATAAGAACCCATAGCTACATTCTTTCCAGGGTCTCCACCATGTCTTGAACAATGGAAATCTCCAAGACCTTTAGCATTAACTGCTAAAGATAACCTTATAAGATTATTGGATAAAGTACCTACTTTATTAGCCACACTATTAAGATTAATTCCATTATTCCTTACATTTTTAGCAGTAGCTGCAGGAGAAATAACTGGAATAACATAGATAGTACCTTTAATTTTACTATTCATACTTGCAAGTTTATTAATCAACTTAAAAGAAGCTGCTTGAGAAGATAATTCATTACCATGAACTCCAGAATTTATAACAACAACAGGACCTTTTCCATTACCAAATGCAACAACAGGAGTTCCTTTTTTACACATAGCAATTATTTTATTAACTAATTTAGTACGACTAATATTTTTCATCAATACCTTATTTTTAGTTATAGTTCCTTTAGATCCCCAATTAAGACAAGTTAAAGTATAAGCACTTGAAGTTGGTTTTTTAATAAATACAGTACTATCAAAAGTACAAGTTGATGGCAAGTTACCATTAATTTTGTAATTATCTAAAATATTAGCAAATTCATAAGCATATAATTGATATTCGACTTTTCCTAAAGAAGAAGACAAATATTTAGGATTTTTATAATTTTTCTCAGAATAAGAAACTAATTTTTTAGCTAAAGAAAGATAATTAGATTTAAATATATTATTATAAAAGAAAGCACCATAAGGATTGCTTGGATTAATAGTTTTAATAGAAGGAATATTATTTAAATTTCCATTATTAATATTTACAATAGATTTAGCTAAAAGATAAGAAAATACTGAAATTGAATAACTTTTAGAACCTACTTTAACAGTGCTTGGAATAGTTTTATGTTTAATTACATAATTCTTTAAACTACTTGCACTTATTAAAATATCATTAATTTTAATAGAATCCTTATTAAATACACTTGGTCTTTTTAAAGTAGAACTTGAAAATAGAGCAGTTTTTGGTAATCTTTTTTTAGTTTTATAATAAGATAAAATTTTAGCAAAACCATAAGTATAAACTCTAAAATCTGCTTTTTTACTGGAAATAGTTACATAAGAACATACTTTATTAGAACTTCCTGATTTGACAATACTCTTTGCAACAGCCAAATATTTAGATAAAGAAATAGTTTTCTTAAATGTATAAGGATAATAATCCAAATAAGCAATATTTCTTACAGTTATTCTAGATTTGTTATTTGCTTTTATATTTTTAATAGCTACTGCCATAATATAAGAAAATTGATAAATAGTAAGTTTATAAGAACCTACTTTAATAGTAGAAGGTAAAGTTTTCTTCTTTGAAATATATGATTTTAAACTAGATGATGCTTTTACAATAGAACTAATACTTAAAGTAATTTTTTTAACAGGAACTGTAGAAACTTTATTTGTAGAATTAATTGTAGAATTAGTTGTAGAACTGTTTACAATAGTATTTATAGAATCATTATTAGAATCTAAACTTAAATTATCTGAAGAATTAGAACTGTAATTATTAATTTCAACAGAATCATTTTCATTAATTTCATTTAATATATTATTCTCATCAAGCATTATGTTGTTTAAATCATCATCAAGATTTTCAGTTGCTGAAACACAACCAATACTTACACATAAAATAACAAATAATAAAATAAACAATAAACTTTTAGTTAAATCAAATTTCAAAAAAACACTCCTTATTTAATATTATAATT
>JAKSUD010000022.1 GCA_024409185.1 archaeon | reverse complement strand
AGCTAAACCACAAACTGGTATTAGTAGCTACAGATCTAAAAAACTTAAAGAACAAAAGAAAAAAGGTAAACGTAAAGGAAAAGGTAGTATCAAAGGGGCTAAAAACGCTCGTACTCCTAAAAAACAAGTTTGGATGAAAACTATCCGTGCTTTAAGAACTGACTTAAAAGAAATGAGAGATGCAGGTGAAATTGATCCTACTACCTACCGTAAATTATACAAAATGGCAAAAGGTGGAGCTTTCAGAAGTAAATCTTACATGAAAAACTACGCTAAAGACCATGATATGATTAAATAGGAGGAATTGATTTGGCAAGCGGTTCTAATTATAAAGTAGCATTCAGAAGAAGAAGAGAAGGTAAAACTGATTATGCTGCTAGAGGAAAATTATTACACTTAGACAAACCAAGATTAGTTGTTAGAATTTCTAATGCTAATGTTATTGTTCAAGTTATTGAATATGCTAGTAATGGTGATAAAACCATTGTATCTGCACACAGTAAAGAATTAAACAAATTAGGTTGGTTAGCAGGAAATAAAAACACCTCTGCTGTATACTTAACTGCATACTTATGTGGTAAAAAAGCAGTAGCTGCTGGTGTTGAATATGCTATCGCAGATATTGGATTAAAATCTCCTATTAGAGGATCTAAAGTATTTGCAGCTGTTAAAGGTGCTGCAGATGCAGGTTTAGAAGTCCCTTATGGTGAATCTATTATACCTGATGAAGACCGTATTAACGGTGCACACATTGCAGAATATGCAGAATCTTTAGATGAAGAAGAACTTAACAAAAAGTTCTCCCAATACATTGCTAAAGGTCTTCAACCTACTGATTTACCTGAACACTTTGAAGAAATTAAAAATAAAATTGATGAGACTGAGGTATAACTATGAGTTTTAATATAGATGAATGGGAACCTAAAACTAAACTTGGTGAACAAGTTAAAGCAGGTACTATTACTGATATTGATGAAATCTTTGAAAAAGGTCTCCCTATTATGGAATTAGAAATAGTCGATGCCTTACTTCCAGATTTAGAAGAAGAAGTAATGGATGTAAACTTAGTTCAAAGAATGCACAAATCTGGTAGAAAAGTAAACTTCAGAGTTATTGTTGCTGTTGGTAACAAAAATGGTTATGTTGGTTTAGGCCAAGGTAAAGCAAGAGAAGTAGGTCCTGCTATCAGAAAAGCTGTAGACAACGCAAAATACAACATTATTAAAGTAAGAAGAGGTTGTGGAGATTGGGGTTGTGTTTGTGGAAGACAACACACTGTTCCTTTCAAAGTAACTGGTAAAGCAAGTAGTGTACAAGTAACTTTAAGACCAGCTCCTGCAGGTGTAGGATTAGCTATTGGTGATGTAGGTAAAACTATCTTAGCTCTTGCTGGTATTAAAGATGTATGGGCTAATGCAAGTGGTCAAACTCAAACTACTGTAAACTTCGCTAATGCTGTATTCGAAGCTTTAAAAGAATTAAGCAGAGTAAAAGCTTCCGAACAAGACTTGAAAAATATGGGAGTAATTCAATAAACGGTGGTATCATGTATTTGGTTATTAGAGTAAGAGGTACTACTGGTGTTATCGGTAACATTGCAAGTACTTTACAAATGTTAAGACTTAACAGAATTAATCATGCAGTTCTTGTTGAAGAAAACCCAAGTTACAAAGGTATGCTCCAAAAAGGAAAAGATTACATCACTTGGGGTGAAATCGACACTGAAACTCTCGTTGAACTTATTGAAAAAAGAGGAAAATTAGTAGGTGGAGCTGCTATTACTGAAGAATATTTAGCAGAAAACACTGATTACTCTTCCTTTGAAGAGTTAGCTAATGCTTTAATCAACTCTGAAATTAAAGCTAAAGACATTAACATGAAACCTGTATTCCGTTTACATCCTCCAAGAAAAGGATACGAAGGAATCAGACATTCTGTTAACGAAGGTGGATCTTTAGGTTACAGAGGAGAAGCTATTAACGACCTCGCAAAAAGAATGGCTTAGGTGTTTTATATGATTAGAAAACAAAGAAAAATCAACAAAATGAGAGGTTCTAGATCCAATGGTGGAGGCTGTACCAAAAAGAGAAGAGGTGCAGGTCACAAAGGTGGTAAAGGTAAAGCTGGAGCTGGAAAACACCACTGGACTACTACTGTAATTGAAAACAAAAATTACTTCGGTAAACATGGTTTCAAAAGACCTCAAAAAACTATCTATAAATATTATCCTGTAAACTTAGGTTTCTTAAACGATAAAGCTGAACAATTTGTAGAAGAAGGAAAAGCTACTAAAGAAGGAGATGTAATTGTTATTGATGTAACTGAATTAGGTTACAACAAAGTTTTAGCTAATGGTTACCTTACTGCACCATTAACTATCAAAGCTCCTGAGTTTTCCGAATCTGCTGTAGCTAAAATCGAAGAAGCTGGTGGAGAAGCAGTCTATTTATAGATTTGTTAAAAGATTTATGAGTATGTAATTTGATTATTATTCAGTTATATATTTTATAAATCTCTATTCTTTTTTTATTTTTTTATTTATTTCATTATTTTTTACTATTTTTTAGCTATTTACTATTTTTTTAGTTTTTTGCATTGATTTTATTATTATTTTTCTAATTTTTTTATTATTTTTTTATTATTAATAGAATAGTTTATATTTAATGAAAATCATAATTATTATTAATCTAAAATATGTTTAATTTGCTCTATGGAATTTTAAGGATAATATTATTTCAGAGCATAATTTATTTAAATTATTAAAAAATTATCAAAGGATAATAGGATAATATTAATAGGATTATTTATTAAACAATTTAGCTATTTTAATAGCTTTATTTTGGATTTTTATATTTATCAAATCAAATAGAATATAATTATGGGGAAAATATGGCTAACGAAAAAATGTTTTTAGAAAATTTTAAGCCTTTATTTAAGTTACTTCCTGAGGTTAAAACCCCTATTCATAAACAGGATTTTAAGGAAAAACTTAAATGGACGGGTATTGTTTTAGTTTTATATTACTTTTTAACTATTATTCCATTATATGGATTAAGTCCAGCTGCAGTTGATCAATTTGCTGCATTAAGAGCTGTTATGGCTGGAAGTTTTGGTTCAATACTTACTTTAGGTATTGGTCCTATTGTTACTTCATCTATTGTATTACAACTTTTAGTTGGGGCTAAAATTTTAAAATTAGATTTATCTCAACATGAACACAAAGCAATGTTCCAAAGTACTCAAAAAGTATTAGCTATTGTATTTACAATTTTTGAAGCAGCTGTTTTAGTATTCACTGGAAGTTTAGTTCCTATAGACACTTCATTTTATCCAATCATGTTACTTCAATTAGTTATTGGAGCTATTTTAATTTTATATCTTGATGAAGTTGTATCTAAATGGGGTTTTGGTAGTGGTGTAGGTTTATTCATTGCTGCAGGTGTTGCTGAAACTATTTTAGTAGGTACCTTTAATTTCTTACCTACTGCTACTGGTGCTATGTCTGGTGCTATTCCTGCATTTATCCAAACTATTATGGAAGGTACTCCTAACTTTAGTTTACTTATTCCATTAATTGCAACTATTATTGTATTCTTCATTGCAGTATATGGAGAAAGTATGAGAATTGAAATTCCTATTTCTCACGGTCAAGTTAGAGGTCACGGTAGAATTAGAGGATCTGTTGGTAAATATCCTTTAAAATTCATTTATGCAAGTAACATGCCAGTTATTTTAACTAGTGCTCTTCTTGTAAACGTATCTCTTATTGCAAGTTTATTCCAAAAATTAGGATTCCCTATATTTGGTGAGGTATCTGGTGGAAGAGCAGTTAGTGGACTTGCTTTATGGTTAACTACTCCTAACAGTATTAGTGTTTTATTTACTAATCCATTTAGAGTAATTTTCTATGCTATATTCTTCTTAGCATGTTGTGTATTGTTCTCATGGCTATGGGTAGAAATCAGTGGTTCTTTAAGTGCAAGAGAAGTTGCTAAACAACTTTATAACTCTGGTATTCAAATCCCTGGTTTCAGAAGTAGTAAAAGACAACTTTATAAAATTATGAATAAATATATTCCTGCTCTTACAATTCTTGGTGGTTTGTTTGTAGGTATTTTAGCGTTCATTGCTGATTTAACTGGTGCTCTTGGTGGAGGTACTGGTGTATTACTTACTGTAGGTATTGTTTACAAACTTTACGAAGAAATTGCTAAAGAGCAAATGATGGAAATGCACCCAATGTTAAGAAAAATGTTTGGTGGAGATTAATAAAATTATTTTAAAATTATGTAACTAGTTTCTAGTTACTTTCATTTATTTAATAGATAATTTTATTATCTATTTTTTTATTATTATTAATTAATTAGTGTGTGATTATAATGAAATTGGTTGTTTTAACTGGAATTCCAGGTTCTGGAAGTACCACTGTTCTTAATAAAACTTTAGAAGAAGTTGACTATCTTCATTTAAATTATGGAGATATTATGACAGAAATAGCTGTCGAAAAGGGGCTTGTTGAAAATAGAGATGAATTAAGAAAATTACCTGCTGAAACTCAAAAAGAAATTCAAAAAGCTGCAGGTATTAGAATTAAAGAAAAATCTGAGTCTGATAATGTTATTGTAGATACTCATTGTACTATTAGTACTCCTGCTGGTTTCTTACCAGGTCTTCCAAAATGGGTATTAGAAGGATTAAATCCAGATTTATTCATTTTAGTTGAAGCAAATCCTGATGAAATCATGGTTAGAAGACTTTCAGATGAAACTAGAAACAGAGACGCTGAAAAAGCAAGCGAAATTCAATTACATCAAGAAATGAATAGAGCTGCTGCTATGGCTTATGCTACTTTAACTGGTGCTACAGTTAAAATTATAGCAAACCATGATAATCATTTAAACTCAACTATTGGAAAGATGGTTGATTTATTAAGATAAATATTTTCTAAAACATAATTAATCTATTGATTTAAATTAAGTTTTTATAGCTAAAGACTTAATATATTAAGTTTTTAAAATTTATTAATTGATTTTCAATTTTTAAATTTTATTAAACTTTTTTAAACTAATAGTTTGAATTAAATATAAACTAATTTATAATTATTAGTTATATTATAACTCAATAATTTGAATTAAAAATAATTTAACTATTACTGCATATTTAATATGCATTTTAACTATTAAAAAACTTTAAGTGAGGAATTAAATGGCGTATTCAGGTAGTTTTCTTTTAGGTATACCAGGATTCGGAGTTGTTTTAAATGCAATGAATCAACTTTTTAATCCGTTAATTGCTTTGGATCCAAGACCAGATAATCCAGTAATAACTATATTTATTATTGCTCTTGGTGTTTCTATTTTGACTACTGTAGCTCAAAAGTTACTTGTAGACCAAGATAAAATGAATGAGATTCAAGCTAAGCAAAAAGCACTTCAAAAAGAAATGAGAGAAGCTCAAGCAAGTGGAAATAGTAAAAAAATGGCGGAAGCTCAAGCTAAACAACTTGAAGCTATGAAAGATAGTAATGAAATGATGGCAATGTCATTTAAACCAATGATTGTTACTATGGTTCCTATTTTATTAATTTTTGCTTGGATGTGGTCATCTGTAATAAGTAAAATCATTATAGTTCTTCCTCCTGGAGTTTATTATTGTACTTTAACCCCTGTTTTCCATTGGATTGGATTATTCTTCTATGGTGGAAAAATTACCACTGTACCTTATGGTATTGGTTGGTTAATGTGGTACTTTATTTGTACTATGGGTTGTTCCCAAATCCTCAGAAAATTCTTAGGATTTAAAAATGGATTCTAGATTATTAACTTTTTAGTAAAGTTAATGAATTTATTATTGTTTAATTAACAATCATTAATATAATTTATATCACTTTGTTATCTAGTTTATTATCGTTATTTCATTTTTATATAAAATTTAGTACAATAAATAGTGTAATACCAATTTTAATTCATTATTATTAATTGGCATGTTAAGTGGCTTTTGTTACTTAATTTGGGTTGATAATAAGAGAATTAAAATATAAAATTTAACTTATCAAATATTTTTAATTTGGTAAGAATAATAGTAAAGTATATATTAATTGATTATCATATTATATAGTGTTATTAAGTTAACATGACGACAATTTTTATGATGATTTAATTATTCATCTTTATTTATTAATTACATTAAACTGACGAATATTTATGTAATTTTTATTATTAGATTGATATACTTTCTAATCTATAATTTTAACTTTAAATTATGATTTTAATATTTTTTTAAAATTATTAATTTTATCCTGTGTATAATGATTATTCTAAATTAAGTTATGATTATGGATTAATTTAAAAACAAATTAGGTGAGAACATGCCTGCAAATAGATTTAGATCAAGTTCATACAAAAAAATAAACAAAAGAACTCCTGGTGGAGTTAATGTTTTAAGATATAAAAAGAAAAAACCATCTAAGCATGTATGTGCTGAATGTGGTGCAGTATTACATGGTGTTCCAAGAGGACGTCCTTATGAGATTGCTAAATTAGCTAAATCTCAAAAAAGACCAAACCGTCCATACGGCGGATACTTATGTCCAAAATGTGCTCGTAAACTTTTCAAAGAAGAGGCAAGAAAATAATGATAATTACAATCGGTGGAGTAGCAGGTAGTGGAACTACAACTGCTGCTAAAGCATTATCTGAAAAATTAAATTATCCTTTTGTTTCAGCAGGAGGTCTTTTTAGACAAATGGCTGAAGAACATGGGATGTCTGTTATTGAATTTAACAAATATTCTGAAAATAATGCAAACATCGATATAGAATTAGATAAAAGACAAGCTCAAATTGCTAAAGAGTCTGAAAATCTTGTTGTTGAAGGTAGACTTTCTGCTTATTTCATTGATGCAGATTTAAAAATCTACTTTACAGCTCCATTAGATGTGAGAGCTCAACGTGTTTGTGATAGAGAGAATAAATCTATAGAACAAGCTAAAGAAGAAATTTTGACTCGTGAGGAAAGTGAAGCTTTAAGATATAAAGAGATTCATAATATTGATATAAATAATATGGATATCTATGATTTAATTATAAATACTAACAGTTTTGATCCTGATAGTATTGTAGAAATTATTTTAACAACATTAAAGGTGATATAATGGCAGCTATAGAAGTTGGTAGAAAATGTATTAAAACCGCTGGTAGAGAAGCAGGTAAAGAATGTGAAATTGTTGCAATTATCGATGAAAAATTCGTTGAAGTAAAAGGAGACGAAGTTAAAAACAGACGTTGTAACATTAACCACTTAGAACCTGTTGAATAAGTGTGTTATACAACTTTTTATATTTTATTAAATTCATCATATGATGAATTAAATTTTTAAATTCAATAGCTATTTTTAGCTATTTCTATTTTTTCTTTTTTTATTTATTTTATTATTTTATTTTTATAATTAAACTTTAGTTAAGCTATTAAGGAAGATATCTATGGATAATTTATTATTGAAATCAAAATGTCAAACAAATCCTGAATATGGGTGTAATCCATATGAAAGACCTATTGAAGAGCATATAGCTAAAGGAATTATTAATTTAGATAAACCTTCAGGCCCTACTTCTCATGAAGTGGATTCATGGGTTAAGAGAATTTTAGGATGTAATAAAACAGGTCATGGAGGAACTCTTGATCCGAAGGTAACAGGTGTTTTACCAATTGGTATTGATTCTGCTACAAGAGTTAGTCAGCTTCTTTTACCTGCAGGTAAAGAATATGTATGTCTTATGACTTTTCATAAAAATATTGATGAAGATAAAATACGTGAAGTCTTTGATGAATTTACAGGTAAGATTTATCAAACACCTCCTGTTAAATCAGCTGTTAAACGTGAATTAAGAGTTAGGAATATTTATTACTCAACTATTTATGAAATAAATGAACGTGATGTTTTATTTAGAATTGGTTGTGAAGCTGGAACTTATGTAAGAACTTATTGTCATGATATTGGTGAAGCTATTGGTTGTGGAGCACATATGGCTGAGCTTAGACGTACTCAAGTAGGTCCATTTAATGAAAGAAATGATGATTTAGTAAACTTACATGATTTAACTGATGCTTATCACTTTTGGATTGAAGATGGTGATGAGTCTTTTATTAGAAAAGCAATTCAACCTATGGAAGTAGCTAGTTCACATCTTCCAAAAATAATTATTAAAGACTCTGCTGTTGAAGCTATTTGTCATGGTGCAAAATTAGGTGCTGGAGGAATTGCTTCATTATCTAAAGATATTCAAAAAGGAGATTTAGTAGCTATTTTAACTTTAAAAGGAGAATTAGTAGCTGCAGGAACTTCTTTATTTAATTCTAAAGAGATTTTATCTGCAGATTCTGGTTTGATGGTTGATGTAAATAAAGTCTTTATGGATACTGGTATTTATCCAAAAGGATGGTAATAGTTAAAATTTTCATTTTAACTATCTTTTTTTAAAATAAATTAAATTTTCTCATATGAATTTCCATCTACTTTATAACTTGGTTTAAGTATTTTAAATGAAGTAAGTAAACTAACATAATCAGTCATAATTTCGCTTCTACTGAATGAAGCTATTTCAATTGTGTAAATATTATTTTCTTTTAAAATATTATACTGTTCTATCTCAAAGGTTCTTCCTTCTTCAACAACTGTAAATATAACATCCCATGATTGAAGATCATTTTCTTTTAAAACTTTTGAATCTTGAATGTTCCAATTTCTTTCTTTAAAATCTGCTTCAATCATTTCTTTGATTTCTTCAATATCATTGGTAATACATGGTGCTACAGATATGGTTATAACACTTTGATATTTTTTATCGAATAATTTTGCAACAACAAATTCACTATCATTTTCTAAATATTCCCAAGTAAATGGGTGTTGGAATGAAATATATTTATTATTAAATCCTTTTTTGAAACTACTTGTATCAACATTACTACAACTATGCATTTTAATCACGTTTTATTTTTTAGTTATTTTAATTTAGTTATTGTAAATAAGTTAAACATAAATTAGTATTATTATAATTTTTAATTTTTTTATTTTTATAATTTTTCATAAATTTAGTTAAATTATCTTTAAGATTCCGAAGAGCACAATCCGATAAAGTAAAATTAATCCAAGTCCTCCTAAAAGACCAGTTATTAACTTAAGTGTGTTATTACTTTCACGCATATTCAATAATTGAGTAGTTCCATCTATTCCTGCAGGAAGTAATAGTGCTATAGATATCAGTAAAAATATGCTAAAGTAGTTAAAATTACTATTGAGATAATTAAAATCCCATGAATAAATTCTAAATATTATTATGGTTAAAATTCCACTTATGTAAAAACCAGTACACCTTGCACATACTGGAAATTGATGCCCTCTAAAAAAGAAACTACGTTCAGGTTTTCTATGACATATATATTTTGTATATTTTTCAATATTCATATTATCCAAAGTTAAGTTAAATTAAGTTAAGAGTTATTTAAGATATTAATTTTATTAATTTAATGTTAAGCTACTGTTAATATTATTGTTAAAATAGCTACTATTAATAAAACACTACAACAAGACCCTGTTGAAGTACTAGTGTCATCTCCATTAACCATTTCATCAACAATATAAAAATTTTCAGGATGTTCTTCAAAATCAAAAAAATCATCATGCATAGTTTACACTCCCATTACTATATTTTCGTTAATTTTTTATTATTAATCTTTCATTAACTTTTTTATTAAGTTTTTATTAACTTTCTATTAATTTTTAGTTAAATATAATTATAATTTTTTATAAACATATATTTAATTATATCTTAGGTAGTGAAAGTATGAATGAAAATGATTTTAATACAGATGATTTTA
>JAKSUD010000219.1 GCA_024409185.1 archaeon | reverse complement strand
AATAGACTTAGAGAATTAGGTAGAAAAGGTGTTTTAGCACTTATTGTTGAATCTACTAATGTAACTAATTATGCTGAAGCTAAAACTTATTCAGAAAGAGTGGCACGTATTATTTTAGAAGATTTAATGAAAGGTCCTTTAGCAGAAAATAAAGGTATGATTGTAACTACTTTCTCTTCTCATGTAGAACGTATTCAAACTATTGCAGATATTGCTAAGAAAAGTCATAGAGAAATCTTTTTCTTAGGTCGTTCTATGGAACGTTTCTGTGGTATTGCTCAAAGTTTGGGAATTTTAAAATTACCTAGTAATGCTTCTGTTTTAGGATCTCCAAAAGCAGTTAATAAAGCACTTATGAAAGCTGAAGATAATAGGGAAAAATACTTACTTGTTACTACTGGTCACCAAGGTGAACCTGATGCACTTCTTCCAAGAATTGCTAGTGGTAGAACTCCTTTTAATGTTAAAAAAGGAGATAATATTATTATTTCAGCACCAATCATTCCTAACCCAACTAATGCTGCAAATAGACATATTATGGAGTCTAAATTAAAATCAAGTGGTGCAAGAATTTATGCTAATGCACATGTTTCAGGTCACGCAGGTCGTGAAGATCATAGAGAATTCTTAAGAATGCTTAAACCTAAACATATTATTCCTGCTCACGGTGAGTTAGAAATGTTAGTAGCTTATGGTGAACTTGCAGAAGAAGAAGGTTATAAAATAGGACATAATGTCCATATTTTAAGAAATGCTCAAGCTCAAGTATTTAATGGAGATTAATTAATTTAATCTTCTTTTTTAAATTTTTAATTTTATTATTTTATTTAATTTATTTTTTTAAAGCTTTTTTTTTTTTAAATGTTTTTATTTTATTATATCATTATATTTATATCATAATTTTAGTTTTTAGTGATATATTTATTATATTGATAAATTTCGAGGTTGTTTTTATGTCAGATGTAACTAATGTTTTAAAAGAATATTCTAAAATAGTTGTTAAAGCTATTGAAGAGAATCTTGGAACTATTGAACCACAGGAACTTCAAGATGCTTCAATGTATTTAACTAAAGCAGGTGGAAAAATGCTTAGACCTGCTCTTACTTTAATTGTTGCAGATGCTGTTGGTGGAAATAAAGAAGATGCTATTAATACTGCAGCTGCTTTTGAACTTGTCCACACATTTTCTCTTATCCATGATGATATTATGGATGATGATGATATGAGAAGAGGAAAACCTTCTGTTCATAAAGTATGGGATGAACCTACTGCTATTTTAGCAGGAGATACTTTATTCTCAAAAGCATTTCAAATGATTATTTTATCAAAAAATAATGGTGCAAATCCAGCTAATGTTGCAGATGCTTTAGCTACTCTTGCAGATGCTTGTGTTAAAATTTGTGAAGGTCAAGCTTCTGATATGGGATTTGAAGGAAACTTTGATGTTAAAGAAGAAGAATATTCTAATATGATTTTCAAGAAAACTGGTGCTTTAATTGCAGCAGCTACTAAAGCAGGAGCTATTATGGGTGGTGCAAATCAAGAAGTTGTTGATGCAATGTATGATTATGGTCGTTTAATAGGTCAAGCTTTCCAAATTCAAGATGATTATTTAGATGTTGTAAGTGATGAAGAGTCTTTAGGTAAACCTATTGGTAGTGATATTGCTAAAGGTAAAATGACTCTTATGGTAGTTAAAGCTTTAGCTGAAGCTGAAGGTTCAGATAAAGAAAGACTTGTTGAAATCTTAAAAGATAGTAATTCTACACAGGATGATGTAGATGAAGCAATTGATTTATTCAATAAATATGGTTCTATTGAATATGCTCACAATCTTGCACTTGCAAATGTAGCAGAAGCTAAAGAAGTACTTGAAATATTGGATGATTCTGAAAGTAAACAAGTACTTGTAGAATTAGCTGATTTTGTACTTGAAAGAAAGTCTTAATTTTAAGATTTTTATTTTATTTATTTTATATTATTTAATTTTTATGCATTACTATATACATAATTCTCTTATTTTTAAATCAATATAATCTTTTGTAAG
>JAKSUD010000218.1 GCA_024409185.1 archaeon | reverse complement strand
GATAATATTATTATTTTATGTAAATATGTATAATTCTCAATGATTCATAATAATGTATTAAATTTAATTGACACCTTTATACAAGTAATACCATTTAACAATCAAATTCATTTTATTATTTAATTATTCATTAATTTTATATCATTTGTTTAAATTTAAATATATCCTTGAATTTTTCTTCGATTCTTTTTTTCTGACCAGCAAATAGTTTTGTAATCTCTTCTTTACTTTTTTTAGGATTAATAAACTTCATTTGAGTCAATTCAATAAATTCTTCTTTAGTTTTAGAATATATATAAGCAAAGCTCTTTTTATTATCATAAGGATTTCCTTCCTTTAATATTTTATTAGCTAAATGATAATAAGTCATTATACATTTCATCATTCCTGTAGTTTTTTCAAGTGGACACGTATAATCATATTCAGTAAATGAATTTTGTTGAAGAAAATCATTTTTAATAATTTTTGCAATTTCTAAAATCAATTTTTGATCTTCACTAAGTGAATCTTTTCCAATTAATTGCACAACTTCAGTAAGATCGTCTTCTTCTTGTAATAATTTTTTAATATCATTTTTACATTCAACGAATTCTTTATCGAACTTATTAAAAAAATTTTCTAAAGTATTTTCATATTTACTATAAGAAGTAAGCCAATTAACTGAAGGGAAATGTGTTCTTTGTGCTAATTTTTTATCTAACCCCCAGAAAACTTGTACATTATATAAAGTATTAACAGTAACAGGGTCAGAGAAATCTCCTCCAGGGGGAGAGACAGCTCCTACAATACTGACCGATCCTTTCCTACTTGGACTACCAAGACAGGTGACTTTTCCAGCTCTTTCATAGAATTGGGACAATTTAGAAGCTAAATATGCTGGATAACCACTATCTGCAGGCATTTCTGCAAGCCTTCCTGATATTTCCCTAAGGGCTTCAGCCCATCTTGATGTAGAATCTGCCATCATAGAAACATTATATCCCATATCACGAATATATTCAGCTAATGTAATACCAGTATAAATTGATGCTTCTCTTGCTGCGACAGGCATGTTTGAAGTATTAGCTACTAAAATTGTTCTTTGCATAATATTATATTTTATTCCTTTTATTTCAGTATATAATTGTGGGAAATCCTTTAATACTTCAGCCATTTCATTTCCTCTTTCTCCACAACCAACATAAACAATTGCTTCACTGTTTGAATATTTAGATAAAGCTTGTGAAATACAAGTCTTTCCGCAACCAAAGGCTCCGGGAATAGCGCAAGTTCCTCCTAAAACAGAGGGGAATAAAGCATCCAAAACTCTTTCACCAGTTAGTAAAGGTTCAGTTCCTGGCAATTTTTCCAGACATGGTCTTGCTATTCTTACAGGCCAAAAATGACTCATATTATATTTTTTAATAGTTCCATTCTCATCAATTTCTATTATAGGAGTCATTACATTATAATTACCAGCTGGTTGAGCTTCTACTACTTTTCCTTTAGCACCAGGTGGTAATAGAATTCTATGTTCTTTAAATAAATCATTTTCTGCTACAGTTCCAATAACATCTCCTCCCTGAACAACAGTACCTGGTTTTATATCTAAAGGTTTATATTGCCATTCTCTTTGTAAATCTAAAGAAGGTACATCAACTCCCCTTGGGACATAAACATTTTTAGATAATTCACTAATTACTTTTAATGGTCTTTGAATACCGTCAAAAATTTGACTAAATAAGCCTGGACCTAATTGGACTGATAAGGGTGAACCTGTTTTTAATACTGGATCACCAATAGTAAGACCTGAAGTATCTTCGTAACATTGAATTGAAGCACAGTCTTTTTCTAGTTTAATTACTTCTCCTACTAATTTTGAGAATCCTATTTTTACTAATTCATACATTTTTGCTCCGGCCATGTTCTCTGCTACGACTAAAGGACCACTAACTTTTATGATTTTCCCAAAACGAGATTCTTTCAGATTTTTCATTTTATATTAAATTATTAAATAAAATTATTAAATAATTTTATTATTTATTTTATTTTTTTTTATAATTATATTTGTA
>JAKSUD010000217.1 GCA_024409185.1 archaeon | reverse complement strand
TTTAATATAAGGACCATATTTATCATCTTCAGCTAAAGTATGGTGTTTTCTCTCACCTGCATAAGTATATTCAATAGTTGTAAAGTGACAATGTAATCTTTCAATGTCTAAATTATCTTCTATTTTTGAAAAAATACAATTATAATCCTCTTTAGTATTTAAAATACCCCTACCTCTTGCATGAACATGAGCAAAATCAATAGTAGGTTCAAAATGTTCAAAACTAGCACATAAATCTATAATTTCATCAATATTACCTAATTGTGATCTTTTACCTGTAGTTTCAGGAGCAAAAGTAAAGTTTTCAATTCCTTCATCTTCACAACGACTTATTAATTTTTTACAAGTTTCTTTAGCTAATTCTAAAACTACATCAGGTTTCCTATTAGAATAAAATCCAGGATGGAAAACAAGACGATAAGCCCCCATAAATTCTCCTACACGAGCAGATTTTAAAAGGTGTTCTATGGTTTTATCAATTTTTTCACTTTCTTTAGAAGCTAAATTAACATAATATGGACAATGCATTGAAACTAAAACATTATTCTCTTCTGCAGATTCTCTAAGTTTTAAAGCAGCACCTTCACCAATTCTAACTCCATAAGTAGATTGATATTCAAAAGCATGAAGCCCAAGAGGCCCTAAAAACTCAGGAGATAAGAAAGCTTTTCCTTTAAATTCAATAGGTTTTCCTGCAGGTCCAAAAATAACATTATCCATAAAAATCACAACATATTAAAATTTAATAAAATTAAAAAATTAATAAATAAAAAATAAATCTAAAAAATAAAAAAAGAATAAATTAATAGCTAAAATAGCTATTAAATAATTATTAAATTAATAAATATCAAAAATTGATATTTAAAATTATAAAATACCCATAGCTTTATTAGTTTTAGCTATAGATTTTTCATTATCAGATTCCAATTCCATCATTGCACGAATTGCATCGACATTTTCAGGAACTACATCAGATTCTTGATGTACTGCTTGCATATAGAATAATTCATTATTAACAACATTAATAGATTCTTTCCATACTGGAATCTCATATAAATCATTTCTACTTCTTCCAAGGTCTTTAGCATACTCCATAAGTTCAGCAGTAGAACCTAAACCTGCAGCAGCTTCAACAACCATAACTCTGGAACGTTTTTCAAGAGCTTCAATAACATCTTCTCTTTCTACATCATTACCAATTTCAATCATTAAATTGTGTTGATGCATAAGAGTAGTAGGTACAAGAAGTGCCATAGTAGTAACATCAATACCTTTCATAACAGTTTTTACATCAGGACCGTGGTGAGAAGGTACTTTTGGAGGGTTAGGTACAATAGCATTAATAGGTCCTTTTTTGATTTCTGAAGGATCAGATCCACGACGTACCATTACAGCACGTACTTTTTGAATATCAACTAAAGGATTTAAAGTGTGTAAAGTACGGGTTAAACCAGTAGTATTACAAGAAACAACTCTCGCATAATCTGCACCATAAGAATCATCATAGTTAGAGAAAGAGTTAAATGATAAACCAGTTAATTCATGGTCTTCTCCACCTTGGTAAATAGCTTTTACACCAGCTTTTTTATACATTTCAAGGTTTTGTGGACCAATGTTTCCAGGAGTACAATCAACAACAATGTCTGCTTCTTGAACCATATCTTCAACAGTTCCTGCAATTTCAATTCCTGCTTCTTTAAATAAATGTTCTCTTTCAGGAATTCCAATGTATAAATCGTATCCTTTTTCATCAACAGCAGTTCTTGCTTCAAAGTTTGGTCTAGTTTTACTTACACCAACAACTTTCATATCATCTTGAGCAGCTACAGCATCAGCTACTCTTTTACCAATAGTTCCAAATCCGTTAATAGCTACAGATATCATTTTAATTACCTACAATGTCATTAACATAAAATATGATTTTAATATAAATTCCACTTATATAAAATATACAAGTCTATAATTAAAGTTTATCTTTTAAATTATATATACTTTAATATTTAATTTTAGAAATAGTTAATAAAAATATAAAAAATTAAAACTAAAAATAAGATATAATATTAGATTTAGAAAATAAG
>JAKSUD010000216.1 GCA_024409185.1 archaeon | reverse complement strand
TCTTCTTTAATTAAGAATTTTAAGATTGTAGGAGGTGCACAAAATGTAGTTACTTTATAATCTACAAGTTTTTGTATTAAATCTAATCCATTAAATCTTACATAATCATAAATAAATATAGCAGTACCTGAAATCCATTGACCATAAAGGTTTCCCCAAACAGCCTTACCCCAACCACTATCAGCAGCAGTGTGATGAATTCCATCTTCAATAACACATTGCCAATAGTAAGCAGTAATCATATGACCAAGAGCATAATCATGAGCATGCTCAATCATTTTAGGTTCCCCACTTGTTCCTGAAGAGAAATAAACTAAAGAAGTATCATCATGTTTATTTTCAACTCTTTCAAGAACATCACTCATTTTAGCTATTTCACTGTCGAAATCAAACCATCCATCTCTTTGGACACCAGCTACAACAGCTTTTTTAAGATCAATTCCTAATTTTTCAGCACATTCTTCGTAGTTTTCAAGTAAAGTATCTTCATCAATAGATACAACCATTTTAACATCTGCTTTTTCAAGACGATACAAAATATCATGAGTTTTAAGCATATGAGTTGCAGGAATTGCAATAGCATTTAATTTATGAAGTGCAACCATACAAATCCAAAATTCATAACGGTTTTTTAAAGTAAGTAATACAGTATCTCCAACACCAATTCCTTGGGATTTAAAGAAATTAGCTGCTTGATTACTTAATTTCTTCATATCACTAAATGTGAATATAATCTCTTGATTATCATCACACCAGATTAAAGCTTTTTTATCGGGGTCTATACGAGCATATTCAGCTATTACATCAAATCCGAAGTTAAAATTTTCAGGGACTACGAATTCAAAGTTATTATAAAAATCTTCATAAGAGTCAAAGTCAACTCTTTTAACAAAATTTTTTATTAATGAGGTCATTTTATCCTCCTACATAAATAAACTAAATTATAATTTTAAATAAATCTGATTAAATAATAATAAACTTGATTAAATCTACTAACTACATTAAAACTGCTAAGAATTTAGCAGGTTCATCATTTAAAGCAACCATTGCATGTTTACAAGTTGCATCAAAGAAAATAGAATCTCCTTCATTTAAGATGATTTCATTATCTTTAATAAAAATCTTTAGAGATCCTTCAAGAACATAATTAAATTCTTGACCAGTGTGAGCATTTAAAGAAGGTTTAGAATCTTCTTTAGGATCCACTGTTACAATAAACATTTCAGCTTTTTTATTAATGAATTTTTTACATAAATTTTCATGTTTATATTCTTTACTTCTATCAACTGAAACTCCTTTATTAGCTCTTGTTACATCAAAGTAAGACATACGAGACTCTTCACCAGTAAGAAGTAAAGCTAAATCAACTTGAAGAATATGTGCAATTTGGTATAATAAACTTGCTGGGAAATCAACAATACCCTCTTCATAAGAAATATAATCTTCTTCATTAATACCTAATTCATTAGATATTTCTTCAGTAGTAACATCGGATAAGTCTCTTAATTCTTTTACTCTTGCTCCAATATCTTTATTTACTTCATTCATAATCTCACCATTTTATTATATAATATCACTAAAATTGATATAAATATGACATAATAATATATGTATATATTTAAACTAATATAAATGTTATGATAAATAGTGATAAATTATTAAAAAAAAGTTAGAATAATTCATGAAAATAATAAAAAACTACCAATAAAAAAACAGCCTTAAATAAAAAAAGAGAGTATTTAAAAACTAAATACTCTCTTTCTCAGGATTTACGAATAAATTAAAAAATTTATTCTTTACCATAACCTTCAATTATAATTATAATTTTATAATATATAATTTTTTCTAAGGTAAATGTCTGATTATGTTAATTTGCTCCAAAATCATTATTTTAGTTTATAAAAAATTTACAGTAACTAAAAGAAATGCAATTAAATTAAAAAATATTGCATATAATAACAATTCTTTCATAATTTTGCCTCCTAAATAAATTATTCAGGAATTCTAAGAAGATTATGGTAATAGAATCCTGACAATAAATTATAAAAAAGGAGATGTAATTACAAATTACCTTTTTAAC
>JAKSUD010000215.1 GCA_024409185.1 archaeon | reverse complement strand
GTTTAACTCCTAGTATGTTATCTCTTTGTATAGGTATTTCTTTACTTGCTACAGCTATTGGAGGGATAATTTTTGGTGCATTAGGAGATAAATATGGTCGTAAAAAGGTCTTGCAGTGGACTATTATAATTTATAGTATTGGAGCATTTTTATGCGGTTTTTCTTGGTCTTTTGGGTCATTAGTGCTTTTTAGAATTATCACAGGTATTGGTGTTGGTGGTGAATGGGCTACTGGACAAACATATATTAATGAAACATTCCCTACTCATTTAAGAACTCGTTATGGGGGTTTAATGCAATCTGGAGCTCCTATAGGTATTATTCTTGCAGCTATTGTTGGTAATTTGATTTCTCCGATTATTGGATGGAGATTTGCATTTATGCTATCTGTTATTCCTGCATTAATGGTAATTTTAATTAGGTCTCACTTGGATGAATCTGATGTATGGTTAAAACATAAAGAAGAAAATAAACATGTAAGTTTCTGGAATGATTTAAAGGCTTTAGTTAGTAAAAATTACAGAAAATACTTCTTAATTTCTTTAGTTTTATGTACTTTTGGTATGGCTGCTTATTGGTTTACATATTCTTGGCTTCCAACATATCTTTCAAAAGAGAGAGGTTTAACTATTCTAGGATCTACAATTGGTATTATAATTATGCAATGTGGTGATTTTGCAGGATATACTTCATTTGGTTATGTTTCAGAGAGAATAGGAAAAAGATTATCTTTTACAATTTATTCTGTAGTTATGGCAATAGGTATTACATTAATTACTATCTTTTGGGATAATATAATGTCTGTAAATAATTTACTCCTTGTAATTTTATTTATTGTAGGTGTGGGTGTAGGATTTTTCTCTGGATTTGGTCCGTTATTCTCAGAATTATTCCCAACAAAAATCAGAAATACTGCTGTTGGAACTATATTTAATGTAGCTAGAGGAGTTCAATTTGTAACGCCACTATTGATTACTTATATTAGTAATTATTATAAATTAAGTGGTGGAATATTCTTTGCAGCTATTTTCGCATTATTAACTGGTATTTGGATTTGGACATTCCCAAAAACAGATAATAAGGATATTAACACATTGGATAATCTCTAAAAATAATATTAAATTTTTAAATTTAATTTTAGTTAGCATATGTTTTACATATGCTTTTATTTTTTAATTATTATATAACACTGTTATATATTACTTACTAAAAAAAGAAAATTAAATTTATAATAAATTAATTATTCAAATTCAATTTTATTTAAATCTAATTTTATTCAAATTTAATTTTCAATTTTTTTATATTTTTTAAATTTAAGCTTCAATAGCTTCTTTAGCAAGGAATTTATAAAGTAATGCTGCAATAATTGCACCAACTAATGGACCTACAATAAATACCCAAACTTGGCTTAAAGGTTCTCCACCTAAGAATAAAGCTGGAGCTAAACTTCTTGCAGGGTTAACAGAGGTTCCAGTAATAGGGATTCCCATAATGTGTACGAATGCTAAAGTAAGACCAATAACAATACCTGCAATGTTTGCAGTTTTATCACTAGCAGTAACACCAAGTACAGTAAATACAAATACAGCAGTTAAAACAATTTCAGTTACTAATGCACCAATCATACTGATTCCGATACTGGAAGCTGCACCAAATCCGTTTGCACCTAAACCAGTTGCAGCTACTCCTCCTAAGTTAGCTTGACTAATCATGAAGAAGAGAATAGCAATACCGATGATTGCACCAATACATTGGAAAATTACATAAAAAATAAAGTCTTTTACAGTCATTCTACCATCAATTAAACAACCTAATGAAACAGCAGGGTTAATGTGACAGCCAGAAGTATCTCCGATTACATATGCCATAGCAACAATGGATAAACCGAATGCTAAAGCAATACCTAAAGTTCCAAGGATGCTTCCTGCAATAGCTGCACTTCCACATCCGAAAAGAACGAGTACTAAAGTTCCGATTAATTCACAAACATATCTTTTCATTTAAATCACTAAAAATTTTTAATAATTTTAATATTATTTTCATAAATATTCATTATTTTTGAATATTTTTAAATTTACTCTTAAATCTATTCGTTA
>JAKSUD010000214.1 GCA_024409185.1 archaeon | reverse complement strand
TTAGTTTTGCAAGAACTTTAAAAAAAGATATTGATTTTTGTATTGAATGTGATGTTGATGGAGTTAATATTGTAGTTCCTACTTCTGATTTACATTTAAAATATAAACTTAAGAAAACTCAAGAAGAAATGATTAATCAAGCTGTAGATGTTATTGAGTATACTAAAGATCATGGTTTAAATGTAGAGCTTTTAGCTGAAGATTCTACAAGAACCGATATTAATTATTTAAAATATTTATTTAAATCCACTATTGAAGCAGGTGCAGATAGAATTTGTCCTTGTGATACTGTAGGGATGCTTACACCTCTCAAATCATTTAATTTTTATAAAGAATTTACTAATTTAGGTGTTCCTGTAAGTGTCCATTGTCATAATGACTTTGGTCTTGCAGTTGCTAATACATTATCTGCTATTGATGGTGGTGCTACAAGATTCCATGGAACAATTAATGGAATTGGTGAACGTGCTGGTAATGCAGCTATTGAAGAGGTGATTCTTGGATTAGATACATTATACACTAATCATTCAACTAATGAAAAGAAATATACAACAGATATTAAGATTAATCAAATTTATAATACTTCTAAATTGGTTTCAAGATTAACTGGAGCTTATCTTCAACCAAATAAAGCTATTGTTGGTGAAAATGCATTTGCACATGAATCTGGAATTCATGCAGATGGTGTAGCTAAAAATACAGCTACTTATGAACCAATTACTCCAGAACTTGTTGGGCATAAAAGAAAATTTATCATTGGAAAGCATG
Source organism: archaeon (assembly GCA_024409185.1). GTDB lineage: Archaea > Methanobacteriota > Methanobacteria > Methanobacteriales > Methanobacteriaceae > Methanobrevibacter. The sequence continues at coordinate 1,394 of JAKSUD010000214.1, read as the reverse complement.
TAGGAACAAGCGGATTAAAAAGTAGATTAAAAGAACTTGGTTTAGAATGTAATGATGAGCATTTAAAAGAAATCTTTGATAAAGTTAAAGAGCTTGGAGATAAAGGAAAAACTGTAACTGACACTGATTTGGAAGCTATTGCTGAGCAGATTCTTGAAATTGATCATGAAAATAAAATTAAACTGGAAGAAGTTACAATTGTTTCAGGAAATAAAATAAGACCTACAGCCTCTGTAAAGCTCTTTGTTGAGGATAAAGAAATTATTGAAGCGGATGTGGGTATTGGTCCTGTAGATGCAGCTATTAATGCAGTTAATAAAGGAATTAATGATGTTGTTAATATAGAACTTGATGAATTCCATGTAGATGCTATTACTGGAGGTACTGATGCTTTAATTGATGTAATTGTTAAATTAAGATTAGATAATCAAATTATCTCTGCAAGAGCAACAGAACCTGATATTATTAATGCAAGTGTTAAAGCTTATATAAATGGTGTAAACCGTTTAATCGATATTCAAAATAAAGATAACTAATATTTTAGTTATTAATTTCTATTTTTTTATTTTTTTCCTAATTATTTCTTTTCTTATTTTTTATTTTTCTTTTTTATTAACTCTTTTAAATTTAACATAATTATTTTTTTAACAGATAAATTTATATTATAATTTTAATAAAATATTTATTAGGAGATTAATTATATGATGGGAATATTAGCAATTTCTAAAGTTTATGGTAATTATCAAACATCTATTCCTAAAGAAATTAGAAATATGTTTGATGTTGATAAGCAAACAGTTATTGAATGGAGTATTAATAGTGATGGTAAACCAGAAATAAATTTTAGAAAAAAAAGAAATATTGAGGATATTATTGGAATAGTTCATTTGGATGAAAAAACAAATTCTGTTGATTTAAAAAGGGGTTTGTATAAGTAGTTTAGTTTATCTGTTGATTTAAAGAGGTTATATGATGGATAAATATTTTATAGATACTTCATTTATTTTAGCATTAATCTTAGATAATGACTCTAATTATTATAAAGCGCTTAAACATGAAAATATACTGTATGAAAAATGTTATATTAATCATAATGTTTTAAATGAAGTTTTAACATTAATTGGTAGGAAAGTTAATGTAGAAACTGCAAAAGAAGTTTATTATACTTTAATTGATAATTTTATTTTGTTAAATGAATATAATATTCCAAATTACAATAATAAAACTTTTAGTATTTTTGAGAAATATCTTGGTAAAAAGAGTAATAAAAGTAAACTAAGTTTCACTGATTCAAGTATTTTAGTCACAATGGTAGAATTTGATATTAATAATTTAGTTTCATTTGATGAAGAATTTAAAAGAGTAAAAAATATAAAATTAATAAATTAAATTTA
>JAKSUD010000213.1 GCA_024409185.1 archaeon | reverse complement strand
TATCTACAAATAGCTTCTCTTCTTAAACTACTTGTTCCAAGAGTTGAGTTTTCATCGAGATCTTTCCATTCATAATTTGAAATAAGAACTTCATTTGGGCTTTCTCTTACAGGCACAGCGACAATTTCTAAGTCTTCATCTAATTCTGTTGGAACATCTTTTAAACTATGTACTGCAAAGTCAACTTCCTCTTCAAGGACTGCTTTATCTAATTCTTTAGTAAAAAGACCTTTTGAATCCATATTATAAAGTTGAGAACTTGTAATTTTATCTCCTTTTGTTTTTATAATATTAGTTTCAACTTCTTCTTTTGTAATATTGAATAAGCATCTGTTTATGTAGTTTGTTTGTGTAAGTGCAAGTTTACTTCCTCTAGTTCCAACAATCATTTTCTCGCCTTTTTTTAATATTTAATTAATCTTTATTTTTTATTATATTTAATTTTAAACTTTGAATTAATGAATTTTAAGAATTTATTATATTTAATTTTAAACAATTTTTAAATTATTATTTTATCTTTTAGATGTTTGAGAATAATTAGATCTATAAATAAATAAAATATTTTTATTTTCATTAATAACTATTTCTTGAGCTTCTTCAGGGTCTTTTATAAATTTAACGTCAGAATCTAATTTATTTTTAATACTTTCTCCTAATTCATCAGTTAATATTATATTTAAATTTTCATTCTCTTTTAAGTAATTATTTAAGAATTTAGATAATTTTTCTTCATCTATTTCTTCACAAGTAATTCCATATTTTCCACCAATTATGATATAATAATCCTCTATTGGTTTAATCATATTTATAGAACTTTCAATAGCTTTTGTATTAATTCCTTGATTAATTTCTTCAATTATTTGTGAATTTTTAATTACTTTTCTTGAACTTCTACCTGGAATTCCTTTAAAGTTAGATAAACCTTCTTTAATAGCTTCTTCACTTATATTTAATGTTAATGCAGTTGTAATAGCTGTTAATACATTATATATATGGTGTTTTCCAGGAGCAAATGTTTTTATATGGATTGTTCCACTAATTAAATTGCCTTCAATAGTTTTTAGATTAGTGTAGTTTGCTGTAAATTTAGTTTCATTTATTCCATAGTCTATATTTTCAGCAAAAACATTTGATGAATTATTTAATGAAGAGTTATTTAATGATTTATCTAATGAAAATGTATTAATTTTATTTTTGTATAATTCTTTTTCATCAGGGTAATATTTATTTAATGTTTCTTCTTCAATTACTACAATAGGACATTTAAAAACTTGTTTTTTAGCTTCTTTTGCATTACTTGTTCCTTTAGCTATTGGATAATTTTCTACAATATTTGTTAGAATTCCAATATCTCCAAGGCCACAAATTCCAAGAGAACTTTCAAAAATACTAATTTCATAATTTAAATTAGAATAAGGGTTATTTTCATATTCTTGAATAGCTATTTCTTCTTCTTTCAAGTTATCAAGACTTTTACAATCACATTTTTGATAACTACATTTTGGATTAGCTATTTTCTTAGCAAGTTCCACAGTATTTAAAATACTTGCAGGGGTTATACTAATATTTTTTTGTAAAATTAAATCTCTAAATTTTCCAGTAGATCCAAGTTCTTTAAATAAATGAGCTCCTAAACTGGATAATAAAAGAATATCTTTATGAGCAGATTCAAATATTTCTTTTAATATATAAGAAGTGCTTGTTTTACCTTTAACACCAGTTAATTCAACACATTTAACATCTTGTTTTTTACATTCCGCTTTCCAATTTTCTAAAATTAAGTTAACTCCTTCATGATGAGTTATAATTTCAAATGATTCTTTCATTTCAGTTTCTTTTAAAATGTTTTTTATATCTAAAGAAGAATGAATTGGGTTTATTATGATATTTTTAAAGCTATTTTGAATTTTTTTAGATTTAGAAGTATTTTTTATTTCTTCATATTTGGGAGAATTAGCTATTTTATCTTTTAAATCTTCTAAATCTTTGAGAATAGTGATATTGTAAACTTGTAAAAGAAGTTTATCTTCTTCTTTTAATGTGTTATACAAATCATAAGCATAAATAGTTTCATAGAGAGCATATTCACTATTATTTTCATTATCTTTTAACTTTTTAGCTAATTTAGATAATTCTATAGCTATTTTTACTCCACCATGAGTTAAA
>JAKSUD010000212.1 GCA_024409185.1 archaeon | reverse complement strand
CCAATCCCCAATCCCCAATCCCCAATCCCCAATCCCCAATCCCCAATTAAAAGTTGATTTATTTAAGAAATATTCAAATCATCTAAATTATTTTAATTTAATAAACTAAATCAATTATTCTAAATTTATTTTTATTTTATTTTTTTTAAATTTTAAACTTTTTACTTTTTAGAGTAATTTTTCTTTTCCAGTAAAACTAAGACTAGAAGCTTCGGTAAATTCACCTTGACCTCCTTTTTATCTTTATAGAAGAGCATCTTCTCCTTCTTTTATTTTAAAATTTTCTTCCTCATCATGTACTACAGAATCATCTTCTATATTAATTGGTAATCTTTTTACAATGAAATCCCATAGTAAAGATAAAGCAGAAATTCCAAGACATAATAAATGTTGAGATATGGTTAAATATTTAGTTCTTACTACACTTCCACCGAAAGAAACTAAAATCCATTGAATAACAAAAATAATAATAATTTGAATAAGATAATAATTCAAATTACTTTCAATACCGTCAAATACATTATATTCATCTTTTAATAATTTTCTTGAATTAAATAAATTAAATACTTGCAGATATACAAAAATATTGAAGAAAATAGTAAAATGATAGCCATTAACATTATTCCACATGAAATGTTCTAGTTCTCTATCAGATGGTACTCCAAAAACAATATCACCAAAGAATAAAATAACAGTTAAAATAATAATTTGGAAAATAGATTGAGAAATAATATGAGTTTTTATCATAGTAGTTAAAAATGAACCATCTCTTGAATATGGTTTTCTAGCAAAAAGTTTATCAGTTGGATCTTCAGTAGTTAAAAGTAAGGAAGCAAAAGAATTCATAATTAAATTAATCCATAACAATTGAATTGTATTTAATGGAGAATCTTTTAAAAGAAGACTTCCTAAGAAAATCATAAATATTAAAACGATATATGTAGTTAATTGAAATTGTATGAATTTTTTAATACAATCATGTATATTTCTACCAAATTCATATGCTCTAACAATTGAACTAAAATTATCATTAAGTAAAAGAATATCAGCAGCTTCTTTAGTTTTATCAATTCCTCTTATACCCATAACAAAACCTACATGAGCTTGTTTAACAGCAGGGACATCACCTTTATCTTCACCAGTTACAGCTATAATATTTCCAAGTTCTTTAAGTCCAAATACTAATAAAAATTTATCTTCTGGTGAAGCTCTTGCAATAATACGAAGTCTTTTAGTTACATGAGCAAATGCTTCTTCATCCACTAAAAAAATATCCATTTCACCATTACCTTTATCAATTTTAGTAATACCTCCACATACTTTTCTGAAAACTTCCCCTTCAATAGCGATAGGACTTCTTGCATCTTTAACATCACGTAATAAATCATCAAGTTTTTCTTCATTTTTATATAAAAGTTTTTTATAATCTTTAGCAAGTGTAAGAGCTTCTTCAGCTTGTTCAGGACTAATAATATGAGTATCTTTACTAATAGCAATAGAAGAATTAATATTATCTCCAGTTACCATTCTTACAGTAATACCTGCTTTATGACAATTTAAAATAGCATCAGGTACATCTTCTCTATAATTATCTCTAATTCCTACCATAAAAGTAAACGTTAAACCATTTGCCATTTCTCGGAAAAAACCAAGTTCTTTTTCAAAATAATATTTTTTATTTAAGGTATCAAATTCTTCTTTAGTTACAATTTTTTGTCCACAAACAACTGTACGCATACTATCTTGTGCATAGGCAGCACATTGATCAAGTAAGTCATTTTCATGTTCAGAATATTCTTCTTCTCTATCTTCAACTAAAAATTTAGTAAAGAATTGAGAGACTCTTTGTTGGTCACCTTTTACATAAAGAATATAATTATCTCCATTTTCATATAAATTCATCCTATATTTATATTCAGATTTAAATGGTAAAGTTTCAATAGGTTTTTCTTTCGTTTTAGGTATAATTAAATCATAATCATTTTTTTCTAAATAATTATATAAAGCTTTTTCATTCATATCACCAAGCAATATTTTTTTTCCTTCCTCATCACTAACTTCTTCTTGTTCAAATAAATCAGATTTATTTCCTGCTACACCTAATATGAGACCTTTTCCACATATATCAACAGTTGTTTTGTACCAATAATCCAAACTTTCGAAAGAACGTTTATTATCGATAGAATATACTAATATTAATATATTTGTATCTTGAATAAACATTTTTGTTATTGCA
>JAKSUD010000211.1 GCA_024409185.1 archaeon | reverse complement strand
TTGAAATACTACTTTCTATTATACCACTACTTTTTAAAGTACTACTAATATCAAGAGCACTTGATAAACTTGGAAGAACAACTGTAACACTAGAATATTCAAATAATCCAATGTACATAAAAAGAGTTGAAATTATAATAATCTTAATTGATTGTTTATCCATTTTATCACATCTCGATATTTTTAATTATATGTTGGGAATATATTTATATTCTTTATTTTTAATTTTAATTTTAATATATTAGGAATATATTTATATTTATATTTGTTATTTTTATTGATTAGTTTTATTGCTTATATGTATTAAAAAATATATATTATCATAATATAAACTTATGAAAATTTTATCAAAAATTTATAAATTATGTTTATTTATTCTTATTAGAATTTATTATAAAAATATGGAGATTTAATTATGGCTAAGATTGAAACTGAAGCTCAACAAATTTTAGATGAATTATCAAAAGCATTAGAAAACATTCCTGAATTAGAAGAAAATGAAAATGAGGATGTTAATAAAGATTTTTATATTGTAGATAATCTTAATCTTTCTCGTAAAGATGAATCTGAAAAAGAAGATTCTTCTAAAATTGTTAGAAATGCAAGAACTGATAAAAACGGTAATATTGTAGTTAAAAAAGCAGATTGGATTAATTAAGTCGATTAATTATTATTTAAAATGTTTATTTTTATTTATTTTTCAAGGGGATTGAATTAAAATAGGTGTTTAAAATGAGAATGGATTTAGTTCTTGAAATTATGGATGTTCCAGGTCAATTAGTTTCTATTCTTACTCCTATTGGGGATTTAGGAGCTAATATTGTTACAGTTACTCACCGTAGAGAAAATAAAAATGAAAAAGGTATGATTCCTGTTCAACTTACTTTAGAAGGTGAAAGAGACAATTTAAATGCAGTAATTGATAAATTTAATGAAATGGATATTACTATTCTTGAAAAAGATGGGCTTGTTAATAAAGAAAGATTTACTGCAATTTTATATGGTCATATGATTGATTCTGATGTTAGAGATACTGTTGATAGAATCAATTCTGTTGAAGGTCTTTTAGTAGCTGATTTACAAATTAAACTTGATGGTGAAGATGAATCTACAAGTTTAGTTAGTGTTGAATTTGATTCTGGATTAAGAGATCTTGCTTATTCTAAATTTATGGAAATAGCTAATGAGAAAAACTTTTTAGTTATTGATGAGGTCTAAATGGAGGTTTATTTATGGTTGAATGTAAACTTGTTATTTTAGGTTTTGGTTCTGTAGGTCAAGGAGTAGCTAATGTTGTAGCTATGAAAAAAGCTATGATTAGTGAAAAATATGGTGTAGATTTAAAAATCGTAGCTATTGCTGATTCATCTACTTCTGCAATTTGTGAAGATGGTTTAGATGAAGAATTAGTTCTCACCACTAAAAAAGAAACTGGTAAAGTAGGTAACTATCCAGGATATGGTTGTAATGTATGTGGTGTTGAATTATTAGATGCAGTTGATTATGATATTTTAATTGAAGCAACTTCAACTAATATTAAAACAGCAGAACCAGCAAAATCATTAACTTTAAAAGCATTTGCTGATGGTAAAGATGTTGTAACTAGTAATAAAGGTCATTTAGCTTTATTCTATAAAGAAATGCATGAAGCAAAAGAAAAAGCAGGTGTTGAATTTAAATTTGAAGCATCTGTTGGTGGAGCTATGCCTATTATCAACTTATGTCAAAATAACCTTGCAAGTTGTGATATTTCATCAATTAAAGGTATTTTGAATGGTACTACTAACTATATTTTATCAAGAATGACTTCTGAAGGAACTACTTATGAAAATACCTTAAAAGAATCTCAACAATTAGGTATTGCAGAAACAGACCCAACTCAAGATGTTGAAGGTATTGATGCTGCATGTAAAGTTGTTATTTTAGCTAATGTTTTAGGAATTGATGCAACTTACGATGATGTTGAAGTAAGAGGTATTTCTAATATTACTTTAGATGCAATTGAGCTTGCTAAACAAGAAGGTTACTATGTTAAATTGATTGGAGAAGTCTCTAAAAAAGGTTTAAAAGTATCTCCAAGACTTGTTAAACAAAATAGTCCTTATGCAATTGATGGTACTTTAAACTTAGCTACTGTAACTACTGATTTAGCAGATGAAATTACTGTTATTGGTAAAGGTGCAGGTTCTATTGAAACTGCTTCTGCAATGATTAGTGACTTAATTAGTATTCTTAAAGTTAAATA
>JAKSUD010000210.1 GCA_024409185.1 archaeon | reverse complement strand
TAATTAAGAAAGTTTTTTTTAAATCAAATTTAAAAAATTTATTTTTATTTAAATTCTAAATCAAATATTTATGGTGGATTATGAAAGTTGTAGCTATTGGTGCGGATATTTCAAGTAATGATGTAAGTGTTTCAGATTCATTAATTGAAAATATTGAAAAAGAAATTCCTAAATTAATAGATTTAGGTGCTAAAAAAGCAGCTTTAACAAATATTACAGGTGATGATGTAGTCATTTCTGCTTTTGTTGAAGATGATCTTTTAGAAACTGTTAATAAAGGTATTGTTGAATTATTAAAAGAAGTTGCAGAAGATTTAGGAGATTTAAATGGAATTTCAACTAATCTTGATGAAGCAGGTGAAGGTATTTCCTATGCTGAAGCTGTTGTAAATGATGAAGGATATCAAGATGTAATAATTCTTGGTTTTGATACTTATGGTGGAGAATCTTTTGTAGAAAATGCTGCTAATTCAGCTATTAAAGCAGCTAAAGGAATGGATTCTGTTATTGATGTTTCTGCTCTTATTGGAGAAAGTAGAGAAATTCCAGGTGTTGGTTTTGTATCTTCTGAAACTGATGATCCTGTTGTAATAGCTACTGTTAAAGAATTAGAACAAATAGCTGTTGTTGCAGGTGCAATGATTGGTGCTGTTTTAGGAAATAAAAACACTTATCTTGTAAAAAGACATACTCCATGTAATGTATTACCTGGAAGTGTTTTAGTTTCAGCTACTGCATTTATGAATGGAAATTTAATTGATTTATCTATTCCATTTGAAAATAAAACTCGTATATTAAAATAAGTAACTTTCGGGATTTTCATGATTCAACCATTTAAATATAATTTAGGACTTTTTATAAATAATTTTGATTCATTAACATTAGGTCATCTTAATATAATTTATAAATCTGCAAGTGAATGTAAAGATTTATACATAATATTAAATTATAGTGAAGATGATTTAATTGATTATAGAAAAAGATATCAATGGATTTATAATTTAACTTCTCATTTTGATAATATTACTATTGTTCCTTTAGAAGTAGATTCAAATTCTAAGGATGATTTTAATAAAAATCTTAAATTTGTTCTTGAGAATTTTGATTCAAATTCAGAATTTAATCTCTCACATATAGATAACTTAGATAAAAAAGTAGATATTATATATGTTGATGCATTAAATAGCTTAGACGATAATTTAAATGATACTTTGTCTGATAAGTTTAATTATTTGGATAATATTAAACTGGAAATAATTAATAACAATGAACCCACTGCTCAAGATATTCATAATAACCCATTCAAGCACTGGGATTTTATTCCAAATATTGTAAAGGAACATTATGTTAAAAAAGTACTTATTATTGGAAATGAATCTACAGGAAAATCTACATTAGTTCAAACTCTTGCAAATATTTATAATACAAATTGTGTTCTTGAATATAGTAGAGATGTTTGTTCAAGATGTGGTGGTGAAGATTATATGCTTACTGAAGATTTTGAAGAAGTTCTTTACCAACATAAATTAAATATTAAAAATGCATCAAAAGAGTCAAATAAACTTTTATTCATTGATACAGATTCATTTATGACTTATTACTATAGAAAACATGCTGGTTTATTAGATAGTGATGAAAAAGAGTCTATTTTAGATAATGAGGATAATATTCGTTTAATTTCAGGTGAATATGATTTAGTTTTATTTATGGAATCTGATGTTCCATATGTTCAAGATGATTTAAGAATACTTGATAGAAATGAAAACGGTCTTAGAGAATCTTGTACAGAGATTATTAAAGAGCTTTATAAAAAAAATGGAATTGATTTTAAAATCCTATCTGGATCTTATAGTGAACGTCTTGAAAAAGCACAATCTTTGATTAAAGATGAATTTGATATTTAACTATTTTTAAAAAATTTAATAATTATATGTTTTAAAATGATAATAAAACATAATAATTATTAAAACTTGAACTATCTATAAACCAATTTTCGATATGTCCAAATGTATTAACATAATTTGATGCATCGCAAACATACCATATATTATCAACACAAACTTGAACCCAAACATGACCAGTTACAGTACCTGAGATAAAAGTACATAAACCATGACAATATCTTGCAGGAAGACCGCTTGCTCTAAAAATAGCTACAAGTAAATGGCTTAAATCACAACAATTTCCACCACCTTCTGTTAAAGTTACTTGAGCTCCTTTTACTGAATTATAATAAAATATATATTCAGTAGCATCATTTAC
>JAKSUD010000021.1 GCA_024409185.1 archaeon | reverse complement strand
ATGTTTTTTATTCCTTATTTTAAGTTTTAATTTTTACTTGTTTAAGCAATTAATGAGAATATGTTTTTTATTCCTTATTTTAAGTTTTAATTTTTACTTGTTTAAGCAATTAATGCTTAAAAATGCTTAAATTTATATATGGTGAAGTACATATTACTTTTTTCAATCAATACAAAAAATTTAAAGAGAGGTGATTTTTTATGAATATTAAAATTGATTTTTTGAATAATAAATTGTTTTTTTTATTATTAATTGTTTTATTGGTTGGATTCACTTGTATTGGATCAGCTTTTGCAACTAATATAGATGATTCAGATAATAATTGTTTAAATATTGATGATGGTGTTAGCATAAATACTACTAATTTAAAAGATAATGATGTAGTTAAAGACATTAATTCTGATAAAATTATGGAGAACCATAACGATTCTAATGTCAATAATACCTCTGATTTAAAAGAAATTACTCCTAAGAATGTAAATAATTCTTATAATATTAATACTCCAAATATAATTGTTGATAATGTTGATGATTCTAATTCTTATAATGAATGGGATGGCTCTAATATTATTTTAGATAAAAATCATACTATGATTTCTTTTAATAACCAAACTTATAATTTAACCACTTTATTAAACAATTGTATTATAAATGAATATTATTTGTTAGAAGATAATCAAACTACCTTTACATATATTATAAATAATGACACATTACACTATGCATATAATTTGAATTTTATTTTTTTAAAATATATTCCAAAAGAAAATTTATTCACTGAAGAGAATATACATTTTATAAAACATATTCTCAAATACTAGTTGATGGGAACTATATTAATCCAGATAAAACATGGGAATATAATGGAACTAAAGTTAGTTTATGTAAAAATTTAATTATTAATAATGAAACTGATTATTGGGCTGCTAAAAATATTTCAAAAGATAGAATACATGTTTTAGGTCAATATGATAATTTCATTCCTAACTCAAGAAAAGATTATGTTTTAAATATAGTATTTAATAATTTCTTAAATATAAATGATACAGATGGATGGTCTATTAATAAAGATGGATTTAATATTATTAAAATAATGGGAAATAATAGTATAATAAATGGAAAAGGAGGTTCCTCAAAAAATTATCATTTTGCTATAGTTCAAGAAGGGTGTGCATTACATCTTGATAATTTAACAATTACAAATTATAATACTGCTATAGTTAATGAAGGTGATCTTGTAGTTCATAATTGTAAATTTGATAATAATAAGATCCACTATATTTTTAATAATAAAGATAAAGGCGGGGCAATTATGAATAATAATCATGCTATATTCGTAAATACAATTTTTACTAATGATTTTTCTGCTCTTGGTGGAGCTATTTATAATAGTGGATATTTAGAATTAAATTATTGTAATTTTAATAATAATTCTGAAGTTACTGGTCTATCACATAAAAATAATGATGTTTTTAATTATGCTCCAGAAAATGCCCTTAATATAGATCACTGCGGAAATATAACTGTAAAACAGGAAAAAAAACCAAGCGTAGTAAAACAAGCACTTATGAATGGTGTAGGTGTTGGATTATTTGTAACCTCTACTGTTGCTATAAGTACTATTCTTGCACTAGCTAGTGTAGGTCTTTCTTTTATAGGATATGTAGGATGCGGTGCTCTTAGTGGTTTTGTTTTTGGTGCAGGATGTGCAGGATACAGTTATATGTCTAGTCACGATTCACATTATGATTTATGGAGTGAACAAACACTTGAAATAGTACTTTCAAATACTCTAGCAGGAGCATCTGGAGCTACAGTAGGATATGGACTAGGAAAAATAGGAACAATACTAAAAAATATTAATGAACTATTGAAAAGTAATGATAAAATAATATCCTCTAAATTGGAATATGAGTCAAGTAAAAAGAAAAGTGCTTTCAAACCTTTATCAATTATAAATGATATAATGAGCACTTCAACTATAGAAACACCCTCTGGACCAATAACTTATTTTGATAATCATATTAAAATGGATTTAAGTGATTCAATTCAGATATATATCCTTAAAAAGTTGATAAAAGATAAATCAATAACTTTTACATCTCTTGCATCTAAAATACCTAATTTTTACAAAAATGTCAAGAATATTGGCACATTGAAAGGTTTAGATATATATGAAATAGTTGGTAAAAATTATAGATTAACATTTTCCACACAGAACGAATATGTTGTTGGGTTAAGTTGGACAAATGATTTACATAGCGAATCTCCTTTTAAGAAAGCCATTATAAAAAATTCTAACACCCCCACTATAAAAGAAACTCCTCCTATAAAAGAAAATAATGATTTGATTACTTATAATCCAATGAGGGATTTTTTTTGATTGGTGATTTTAAAATTTTCAGTGGGTTATAAAATTCATTACTCTAATGGAAATTTAAAAAAATTAAAAGAGGTGATGCAAAGAATAAGGAAATAATGTTAATATTAAATTCTTTCTTTTATTTTTTAGAGAAAGAAGATAATGAAAAATAAAGATTACAAAAGAAAAAAAATGGAGAAAATTCTTGAAATTATAAAGAAATACAATATTGAAGATAAACTCTTCTAAATCTATTTTTTCTATTTTTCTTATTTTTTACTATTTTAAGAGAAAATTTAAAAAACTTTCATTAATAAACTTAAATTATTCTATACTCTACTACTTTTTTATTTATTTAAAAACTTCAAACAATAATATTTTCCCCAAACTACTTAAAAATAAAGTAATTTATGATATATTAAGTGTTAGCAGATATTATTTGGTTTTAAATTTTGTTCAGTTTCTTAATGTTTTTTCTATTTTTATTTTTAGATTTTTTAATATTCTGTGTTTGGTAAATATTTATTAATTTTTTATTTAAATACCCATATTCAATATATTTAGAATTATTCTATTTTAAGTGATATGGGTAGAGAAATTTAAGAAATGGAGTAAGAATTTCAACTTATGTATTTTGCATCCTTTATTATTGATGGTGCTTTTGATTTTTTAAAATTGAACTAAAAATTTCTAATGTGATAAAACCACTATTTGACCTTAAAGACATGATAAAACTAATTTTTATGGTTTATCTAATTCTTTTATTTTATGAGGTATAAATGACCAGTATCCTATTATATTATAACCATCAAGTTGAAAGAATTCCTCAAGTATTTTTAAACCAATAGATTTAAGCACGTGATTTACTCCTCTTTAAGTACAGTATCTTCAACATAAGCATCTATAACATATTTTTTCTTTGCCAAAATTATCCTTCCTTTATGAATATAATTTCCTTGTTCTGATTTGGCTTCATTACAGGTAATAAATTCAATATATCAGTATATTGTTTTATAACAATTTTATAGTTTTATTACTTCTATTTTATGTAAATCCTTAAAATATTGAACATATTCTTTATCTTGTGTTAAAATAGATAATCTAAATTTTCTTAGATTTTCCTCAGTAATTTTCTTATTATCTCATAAAAACTGCTCATATATTTATAGCATATTCGCTTAAACCACCGTAATCACAGTATTCAAAGAAGTCTTTAAAAGAATTAAAACATTCATCAATATTTTCTTCCTTAACTTTTTAAAAAAATCATTCCCCCTTTTATTGTTTCCTCTGATAATTCCTCAAATTTCCTTTTTTATTAAGAATTAATTGCAATTTATATTGGATTTTTATTATGGTTCATTGTATGGATTTATAGCATGTATGATGCTTATAAATCTGCAAAAGCACTTAATAATGGAGAATTATTAGAAGATAAATTATTTTCATAAATATTTTCTATATTTTTTTAAAATATAATATAACAGCGTTATATAATTATCTAAAAAATAAAATAGAACTTAAATTTTTAATTAAATTAAATTTCAAGTTCTAAACAAATTGGACAATGATCAGAACCCATAACATCTGAAAGAATATAAGATTTTTTAACTTTGTCTTTAAATTCTTCATTAACAAAGAAGTAATCTAATCTCCACCCAACATTACGAGCACGAGCTTTTGTTCTATAACTCCACCAAGTATAATTTTCTCCTTCTTGATTAAACATACGGAATGTATCAACATAACCATTATCTAAAAATTTGCTTACCCATTCACGTTCAACAGGTAAAAAACCAGAAACATCTTCATTAGCTTTAGGTCTAGCTAGATCTATCGGTTTATGTGCAGTGTTTAAATCACCACATATCACTAAATTAAATCCAGAGTCTCTTAAATCATTGACATAGTCAAGAAATGCATCATAGAATTCAAGCTTATAGTGTAATCTTTCATCTCCACTTCCACCGTTTGGATAGTATACATTAATAAGAGTAAAATCATCAAAATCTAATCTTTGAAGTCTACCTTCAATATCAAATTTAGAAATACCCATACCTTCATAAACATTATTTGGTTCTAAAGAGGAATAAGTGACTACTCCACTATATCCTTTACGTTCTGCAGAATGAAAATAGCTATTATAATCCGGAACATTAACAAGTTTTTTAGGTAATTGGTCAATTTGAGCTTTAGTTTCTTGTAAACAAAGCATATCAACATCTTCACCTTCAAACCAATCTAAGAAACCTTTTTTATGAATTGCTCTAATTCCATTTACATTCCATGAAATAAGTCTGTAATTAGTCATAAACTCACCAATAATAAATAAAAATTATAAAAAATTAAAAAGTAAAAAATAAAAATAAAAAAAGAGAATTAAAAAATTCTTAAATAAAATAATAAAAAATAAAAATTAAACTAGAAAAACTAGTCTAATTTAACTCCTTCTTCTAAAGGAAGTTCTCTTAACCATTTGATATCACTTTTATAAAGTGATCTAATATCAGATATATCATATCTAATCATAGCTAATCTTTCAATACCTAAACCAAATGCAAGAGCAGGAGTATCAATTCCTAAAGGTTTAAGAACTTCAGGTCTAAACATTCCAGAACCACCAAGTTCAATCCAGCTTTCTTTTTCTTCTAAATAAACTTCACATTCAGTTGAAAGATAAGTATAAGGGAAATAAGCAGGTCTAAATCTTACTTCAAATCCTAATTTTTTATAGAATTCTTTTAAAATTCCAAGTAAGTTTTGATAGTTAATTCCTTCTGCAGCTACTAAACCTTCTACTTGATGGAATTCAGGTAAATGCTTATAATCCATAGTTTCTCTTCTAAATACCCTACCTACAGAAAACATTTTCATAGGTGGTTGATTATTAGCTAAGAATTTAGTGGAAATACCAGTAGTATGAGTTCTAAGTACAGATTGACGAGCAACATCATGGTCCCAACTGTAACCCCAACCTTCAGATTCAGTTTCACCACCATCTTCATGAGCAGTAGCTACTCTATTAACAATAACTTCATCAGGTAAATCACAAGTTAAAGGATTTTTCATATAGAAAGTATCTTGCATTTCTCTTGCTGCATGATCTTGAGGTTGGAAAAGAGCATCAAAGTTCCAGAATGCAGAATCAAGAACATTACCATTAGCTTCAGTAAATCCCATATTTAAGAAAATTTCACGAATTTCATCAATAATTCTTCTTAAAGGGTGACCTTTACCTGCATAAACTTTAGGGAATTCTACATCAATATCATAAGGTCGGTATTTTAAATCAGCCCAAGAACCATCTTTTAATTGTTCATGAGTAAGTTGAGTAGCTTCCTCTTCAAAAGTTAATCCAACAGCTAAAATGTCTTTACCTAAATCATTTAATCTAAAACTGTGAGTAGTAGTTTTATCTTCAGCAATTAAATTTTTTCTATCTTTAAGTGCAGCTAAACCTTTAGCCATATCTTCAGTTAAAGATTCTTTTAATAATTCTTTTTTCTCAGTGAAAATAGCTAATAAATCTTCATCATTTCCTAATTTATCAACAGAAGATTCACCAACTTCAGTAATATTAACTACACCTTTATCGATTTTAGCCCAATGTTTACGAACTAACCAACCAATTGCAATATTAATCTCTTTTTTCTCAATATTCTCTAAACTAGCTAATTCTTTCATAGCTAATTCTTTTTTATCTTTTAAAGCATTAAGAATACGTCTTTCAGGAAGGCCAATTTTAGCATATTCTTTTCCTGCATCAGTTAAAGAGAATTTTTCTTCAACAGTTTTATCTACAGTAATAATGCCTTTAGAAGCAAGAGATCCAGCAGCACTCATAACTGATTTAATATTTAAATCAGCTCTTTTAGCTATTTCATCAGGGCTAGCATTTTCATCAAGATCTAACTCTTTTAATAATTTTTTTTCATAAATATGTAATTCATTAATGATTTTATTAATATTGTCACTCATCTAAACACCAGATGGATTTTTAATAAATAAAAATTTAAAATAATTTGTAGATTTATAAGAATAAAATTTATAATAATAGTTCAATGAACTTTTATAAATTATATAACATTATAATATATATTTAAACTAATTAATAAATATTTTTTAAAAATAAGTAAAACCAGCACTAAAATAAAAATTATAAAAATTATTTAAAAACTATCAAAAGATGAAAAGTAAAAAGAAAAAATAAGTAGATATTATGAGTCAAAATAATAACTCACAAGTTAAAGAGATTTGAATAAAATTTTTAGGGAGGAGACTCATAACATCTACAATGTACATGACTAAACAATTAAACAATGTTTTAAGATATTTCAAGGGGAAGTATCATTGGGAGTTGATAAACTTCAAGGGGAAGTATTAAACATGAACAAGTATCAAAAGAAAATATTAAAAACTGTAACGCCATGTACATAGTTAATAGTATAATCAAAGTAATATAAAAGCTTTTCGTTAAAAATAAAAGCAATATAATACTTTAAAAACAATTTAACAAAATTAAATCAATTTATTAAACAAATAACAATTTTTTAAAAAGATTAGAAATATATAAACTTTAAACAATTTTACAAAATGACAACAATTTTCCAGATAAAAAAAAATAAGGAAGATAATGAATTAAAAAAATAAGCAAAATTAAGAAGTAAAATAAAAAAAAGAAAGATGAAAATTAGAATCCATTAGCCAAATAGCTAATGAAAATAGATGCTGCAGTTAAATCAGCTGTTGTTCCTGGATTATATTTATTTTCATAAAGATAATCATCAAATTCATTAAGTTTAACTAAGAAATCTTCATCATCTTTGAATTTTAATAATTCTTTAACTTTATCTGAAACATTTTGTGCAACTTCATCACCATATTTACGGGATATAAGAGTATCTGGAATTTGGGATAAAATAGTTAAAAATGTTAAAACAGTAGCTTTATTAATTGATTCTTCTTTTAAACTACTGAAACAAGGATACCCAATATCAAAACAAACAGGCATTGAAGAAGTGAGTTCACTTGCTAATCTATCCCATCCTGCTGAAATTTCAAGAACATCATACATAGTTTGATTATTAGCTCTAAGCTCATCTTTAGCTTTTTCACTCATTACATCAAACTCGTCTTGATCTCCCATCCCACCAGCATCTGCAATATTAATAGCATCATAGAGATTTACTGCATCATCAACAGTAGTATTATCCATCAAAATACCTACATTTGATTGAAGTTCATCAAAACTATCACTAATAGCGGCAGAACATGCAATAGGGACACACATCATCATAATACCAAGATTTGTATTATTAGCAATCCATTTATCAGTTTCTTTAACAGCTTGAAGAATAAATTTACCAAGTTCTGCTTTATCATAATCAGTACCAATAGTTTTAGCTTGAGTAGTAGCTTCTCTCATAGTGTCTCCAATAACAACACCACTAATTATAAAGTCTTCAAAGACCATATCATCAAAATTACGAGTTCTGTGAACATTTCCTGGTTTAGGATAACCACTAACTTCAAGTACAGATGCAATTTGAGCTAATTTAGCTATTTCATTAGGTTCCATTTTTTCACCATCATAAAATATAAGATTAATTTAAAGTTTGAATAATAATTAAATAAAAATTATTTAAAATTTAAGTAAAAATACTTAAATAAAAATTATAATTTATCTAAAGCATAAGGAGCAAAGTTAGTTATGATTAAATCAGCCCCAGCTCTTTTAATAGATAATAAAGACTCCATTATAGATTCTTCAGTCAAATAACCTTTTTCAATACCTGCCATAATCATAGAGTATTCTCCACTAACATTATAAGCTACAAGAGGTAACATAAATTGATCTTTAACAGATTTAATAATATCAAGATATGGAAGAGCAGGTTTTACCATCAAGAAGTCAGCACCTTCAACAACATCAAGTTCAGCTTCTCTAATAGCTTCACGAGCATTAGCAGGATCCATTTGATAGGATTTTCTATTTCCAGCCGCTGGTGCAGAACAAGCAGCTTCTCTAAATGGAGCATAGAAAGAAGATGCAAATTTAACAGAATAAGACATAATCATAGTATTAGTATAACCATTTTCATCAAGTAAATCTCTCATAGCTTGAATTCTACCATCCATCATATCAGAAGGAGCCACAATATCTGCACCAGCTTCTGCATGAGATAAAGCAGTTTTAGCTAAATATTCAAGAGATTCATCATTTAAAATTTCCACACCAAAATCAGTATCATCATTAGGTTCTATAAGTCCACAATGACCATGAGAAGTGTATTGACAAAGACAAACATCAGTAATAACAACAAGATTTGTTTCTGCTTTTAATTTACGAACAGTTCTTTGAACAATTCCTGTTGAAGCAAATGCAGGAGATCCTATTTCATCTTTCTTCTCAGGAGATGGAAGACCAAAGACAATGATTGATTTTAAACCTTTAGCTTCAAGCTCTTTAGCATATTCTACACAGTCATTTAAAGAGAATCTGTATTCTCCAGGCATTGTAGAAATAGCTTCTTTTTCCCCATCTTTTAAATCTTCTTTAACAAAAATAGGATAAATTAAATCTTCTTTATTTACTTTTACTTCACGTACAATATCTCTAATTTTAGAGTTTTTTCTATACCTTCTCATTCGAGTTATTGGAAATTCCATACTTTCACTTCTGTTAAATTTTAATGAATAATATTAATTAAATATAATTAAATAAAATACTTAAATTTTAAATTCATATAATATTCTGTCATTTAAACCATATGGTCTTTTTGTATAATATCTTTTTGCATGCTCAACAATTAATGCATGAAATTCTTGATAATCTTCAACATTACCTTCAAAATTAGACTCTATTAAATTTTTTACTTTAATATAACTATCTTTTTCATTAATATAACCTAAATATGAGAAAATTCTTTTAGAATAAGCATCTACAATAATTTCTTTCTCACCATAAGCATATAATCTAATAGAATCAGCTGTTTCATTACCTACTCCTTTAATAGATAATAATTCTTCTCTTGAAGGTGTTTTACCATTTAATTCTATATAAAAATTAGCTATATTTTGAAGATAATTGAATTTTTGATTAAAATAACCTGCAGGACGAATAGCTTCTTTAAATAGCTCTTCATCACCACTTGCTAAATCTAATATAAACTTAGGAGAAAATTCAGTAAATGAATCTAATTTACTTAAATTAATTAAAGCACTCTCAACAAAAGGCCAAGAAGTATTTTGAGTCAATATAGAACCTATAATAATCTCAAATTGTTCCGATTTATTTCTTGGAAAGGTGTAATCTTTAGGATGATAACCTTTAATAGCTCCTGTTTTAGTAGGGTTAGAACCATCATAGGAAATAATTGGCCACCACCCTTGAGGAGAATATTCTTCCATAAGTTTATCATAAATCAAATTAAAATTCATAAAATCACAAATTATCTAATAATATACTACTCAAAAATATATCTTTTTTAAATATTAAATTTTTATATAAAATTTTAAAAATTGTAA
>JAKSUD010000209.1 GCA_024409185.1 archaeon | reverse complement strand
CTTGATATTTTTTAAATTAAATTTTAATTAGTTTAATTATTTTAATTTAATTTATTAAATAACTTTTTAATAATCGAGTTGATTATATGAAAGCTTTTAGTTTTTTATTAAATAATGATAGAGAAGAAAAACCTCGTACTTCTGGTTTAACAATGGTTTTAGATAAAGGTTTAGGATTAGAAACCGCTGAAAGTTTAATGAAAATTTCTAGTCATTATGTTGATTATCTTAAATTAGGTTGGGGAACTTCTGTTGTCCATGAACAAGATATTATCTCTAAAAAAGTTGAGATGTATCAATCTTTTAATGTTAATGTTTATACTGGTGGAACATTATTTGAACTTGCTTATATGAATAATAAGTTAGATGAATTTTTTGAGGAAGCTCACAATTTAGGATTTAAAACTATTGAAATTTCTGATGGTTCTATAAATATAGAACATAATAATAAATTAGAATGTATTGAATTAGCTTGTGATAATGGATTTGAAGTTTTATCTGAAGTCGGTAAGAAAAATCCTATTAAAGATAAGGAATTATCTATTGATGAAAGAGTAGAACTTATGAAATCTGAGAAAGAAGCTGGTTCTTCAAAGATTATTGTTGAAGCTCGTGAAGGTGGAAAAAATATTGGGATTTATGATGAATCTGGTAATGCAAAAGAAGATGAAATTGATTATATAATGAATAATTTTGATAATAATCAAATTCTTTGGGAAGCTCCAAATAAAGATCAACAAGTTTTCTTTATTTTAAAATGTGGGCCTAATGTTAATTTAGGTAATATTTCCACTGAAGATATAACTTCTCTTGAAACTTTAAGAAGAGGACTTAGAGGAGATACTTTAGGTAAACTTTAATTTATTAAAAATATAGTGAGTGAATTTAAAAATAGGAATATTTCAATTTTTATTAAATAAGTTTTATACTTAAATTTTCTTATATTTATGTAAAGGGGATAAAATGAGGACTATTGAAGAGATTAATTCTAAAATTGAAAGTGGGGAAGCTAATGTATTTTCTGCGCATGAAATTAAAAAATTAATAAAACAGGATAAAGCACCTTCTTTTGAAGAAGTAGATGTAGTTACTTGTGGAACTTGTGGTGTTATGAGTGGTACTGCAGCTATTTTTAATATTATTGTTTCTGAAGCAGGTGTTTTTAAAAGAGCTAAAAATATAGAATTAAATGGAATTCCTGTAACTGTAGGGCCATGTCCTAATGAATGGTTAGGGTCTGTTGATTTAATATTATCTGGAACAAGTAAGTCTAAGGATAATCCGAATTATGGTGGAGGATTCCTTTTAAAAGATATTATTGAAGGTAAAGAAATAGCTATTAAAGCAGAAACTATTGATGGAGATATAATCGAATCTTCTACTTCTATTGATGAAATAAGTACTGCTCAGTTAATTGGATCCCGTATGGCATTTAAGAATTATACTGCATTTACTAATCCTGCAAATGAGGCAGTTTCATCAATCTTTTCAGTTATTCCTCTTGAAGGTAATTTATTTGGACTTACATTTTCAGGGTGTGGTGATTTAAATCCTCTACAAAATGACCCATTTATGAATGTTATAAAACCGGGTGTTAAAATTCTTTTAAATGGTGCTGAAGGTTTAGTTTTAGCAAATGGTACAAGAAGTACATCTGAAAAACCTAATTTGATGCTTACTGGGAATATTAAAGAAATGAGTTCTAGATATATTGGTGGTTTTAAAACAGGTGAAGGTGCTGAAATATTTGATACTGTGGCTATTCCAATTCCTATATTAAATAAGGAGATTTATAATGATATTTTAGTTAAAAACTCAGATATTCCATTAATTGTTGCAGATATTAAAGGACGCCATATGCCCCTTGATGAAATTACATATTCTGATGTATGGGATGGATTTGATTATAGGCCTGTTTTTAATAAAGATAAGTGTATAAATTGTTTAACTTGTATTATTGAAGACATATGCCCTACAAATGCATTTTCTAAATCTTTATCTAATGAGGGTATTAGTAAGATAAATGAAGATAATTGTTTTGGTTGTGGAATGTGTGTTAGTTATTGTAAAGCTAAAGCATTTAATATGAATATTGGTTCTGTGAATTTAAATATTGGAAATTGTAATTCTGAGGTTCCAATTATTTGCCGACAATCAGATAAATTAAGGGCTAATATGTTATCTGATGAATTAAAAGAAATGATTATTAATGGAGATTTTAGTTTATAAATTTAATTTTAATATATTTACTATATTTTATTATT
>JAKSUD010000208.1 GCA_024409185.1 archaeon | reverse complement strand
AATAAACTAATAGAAAAATGAGAAAAAATAAGAAAAATAAATAATAATTATAATAAATTATTATAATTATTTTAATTATTTATTTTAATTAATCACTTACTTCAATTCCTAATTCAACAAGTTTATCTCTGATTTCATCAGATAAATCATATTGTTTTTCAGCTCTAAGTTTAGATCTTACATCTGCAATAATATTAAGTAATTCTTCATCATTACCAGAAGCAGATTCTTCTTTAGCTAAAAAGTCAATACCTAATATTTGACTAATATCAGCAAACCAATGTTTAATAGCTAAAAGGTCTTCAATAGCTAAATCTTCATCATCTTTATTGAATTGTTTAATAAAACTAAATACTGCTGCAATAGCTTTAGGAGTACTAAAGTCATCATCCATACTTTCAAAGAAATCAGTAGTATATTCTTTTAAAGTAGCATAATCAGTTTCATTATAATCAAATTTAAGTAATTCTTCTCTAACTTCACTATCACTTAAATCAGCTAAATAAGCATAATCTCCAGTTAATTTAGGAGCTATTTTCTCATCAATTACTTCAACAAAGTTTTTAATTCTAGCTACATTCTTTTCAGCTTGGTGTAAACTTACTTCACTAAAGTCAATTGGACTTCTATAATGAGTTGCAAGAACGAATAATCTAAAGGTTTCACCAGAGTATTTTTCAAGTAAATCTCTAATAGTGATAAAATTACCTAAAGATTTAGACATCTTTTCACCATTAACATTTAAGAAACCAGTATGCATCCAATATTGTACAAGTGGTTCTTTACCAGAAACAGCTTCCATTTGAGCAATCTCAGCATCATGGTGGGGGAAAATTAAATCCAAACCTCCTCCATGAATATCATATTGAGGTCCAAAGTATTTTTCAGTAATTGCAGTATCTTCAATATGCCAACCAGGTCTTCCAGCACCCCATGGAGATGGCCAAACAGGTTCTCCAGCATATTCTGGAGCTTCTCTATTTTTCCATAAAGCAAAATCATTAGGGCTTTTCTTAGAAGAATCTACATTGATTCTGTGAGTTTCTAATTCATCAATGTTACGATTAGCTAATTTACCAAAGTCTCCTTTTTTAGCTACTTCAAAGTAAACTCCAGTTTCAGTAACATATGCAAATCCTTTATCAATTAATCTTTGGATTTGGTCAATAATTTCATCAATATGATCAGTTGCTCTTGCAAAATAATTAACAGATTTAACATTTAACTCTGCCATATCTTCAATAAATCTTTTCTCAAATTTCTTAGCAAGTAATTTAGAATCTACATCTCTTTCTTTTGCACGGTTAATAATTTTATCATCAATATCAGTGATATTTTGTAAATAAAATACAGAATATCCTTTAAATTCTAAATATCTTTTTATTGTATCAAAAGAAATATAAGTTCTTCCATGACCAATATGTGCATTATCATAAACAGTTGGTCCACAAACAAAAAGTTTGATTTTATCTTTAAATAATGATTTTAAGTCTTCTTTTTCTCTTGACATTGTACTATAAATTTTCATTATATCTTCCTAATCTAAATTAATAATTTTAAATAATCTAATAATTCTAAAATAAAATAAATTTAATAATTTAAAAGCTAAAATAAAGTCTATTGAGAGCTTAAACAAGCTTTACAATCTGCAGGTATGTCACCTTTTTCTTGGTGAAGTTGACATAAAATATCTTCAGTTTTTATTTTTTTACAAATTGCACAAGTACGTGAAATAATGTCTGACTTACCTGCATCTCCACTATAAAGATCATCAGCAAAGTCACTGATTAATTCTTTAACATCATCATTGAACTGAATTCCACTACCTCTTTTATCTGTAAGATATTGGGAAACAGCAGGTTGAGTTATATCCATTAATTCAGAAATATCTTTTTGCCTCATACCTAATTTTAATAAATCTTTAGCTAATTCAGATCTTATAGCTGGTATAACATACCATACAACCATTTCACAAGGTGGTTTCATTTTATCTCCTCTATAATATATTTATTAAATAATAATTAAATTAACATAATTATTTTGTAAATAAATTAATTCTAATGGTCTTTAAATACTTCTTCAATTTCAGGATTATTATCTAAATGTCCTTTTTGAAGATGTAATTTTTCATTTAATATATCAATTGTTTTTCAAGAGTTTCTTGACGTTTAAGAAGCAATTCAACTGCATCAGCAACAGGATCTGGTAAATTATGATCTAAATCCATAACATACTCTTTTTTCTCTTGAACAATTCTACTTGGGACACCTACTGCAGTTGTTCCAGGAGGT
>JAKSUD010000207.1 GCA_024409185.1 archaeon | reverse complement strand
TACTTTTAATCTAATTTTATTAACTTAAATCAATTTTAAAGCTTTATTTATCCATAAATTTATTAATAACTTATTTTAAACTTATATTTAGGGTTTTCCACCTTTAAAAAAATCAAATGCTATTATAACTTAATAGGAGATGATAATCTGGATAAAACTATTGAATTAATCCTCAATTTAATTATTTTATTTATTAAATTGATTTTGATAGTATGTTGTTAAGATTATCATGGTAAATTTTAAAAAATTAGGTTTTATACTTTTTTCCTAAGGTGGTTTCCCTATTTTAAATAAAGTAAAGTTTATATATTATTTTTAACATATTAAGTTCAATGAGAGGTTTATCTCTCAGGTAAAACCTCCCATAAGTTATAACTAGCATTTGTGTTATTTGAATTCATTTGAATTCATTTAACATATCATTATTTTAATCTATTTTTAATATTTGTTATTTTTTGGTTTAATAATAAATTATTTCTATTTTATTGTTTTTTAATCTATTTTTAAATAAAGTTATATAGTTATAAATTATATAATAATATTAATTATTCAAATAAATATTAATATTAAAATTTTAATTCCTTGAGGATTTTCTATGAAAATTTTATTTTTAAATTTACCTTATGAATTTAACATAAGTAGAGCAAGTAGATGGCCTGAGAAAACAAAATCTGGAACTTTATACTATCCTTACTGGTTAGCATACTGTGTTGGAGTATGTGAAAAAGAAGGATTTGATTGTAAACTTGTAGATTGTATTACAAAAGAATACACTGTTGAAGATACAATTAATGAAGTTAAATCTTTTAATCCAGATTATATAATGGCTGAAATTACAACTCCTACTTGTAGCTATGATTATAATACAATTAATTCAATTAAAAAAGCATGTCCTGATGTTAAAATAATCATTGGAGGTACACATGCTACTATTTTACCTGATGAAGTATTAAAAGAATGTGAAGGTATTGATTATCTTGTTCGTCAAGAATATGATTTTACAGTTCCTGAACTTGTATCTAAAGAAGATCCTTCCCTTGTAAAAGGAGTATCTTATAGAGAAAATGGTGAAATTAAACATACAGAAGATAGAGAACCTTTAGATAATTTAGATAAATTACCTTATGTTTCTAAAGTTTATCAGAAATATTTAAACTTTGATGATTATGCTTATGCATTTGCTCAAAAACCAATGATTCAAATCGTATCATCAAGAGGATGCCCAAATCAATGTAATTTCTGTTCTTATCCATCAACAATGGGTGGAAGAATTTATCGTACAAGAAGTATTAAAGATCTTGCAGATGAGTTTGAATACATTTTAAAAGAACTCCCTGAAATTAAAGAAATCTTTATTGAAGATGATACATTTACAGTTGACCAAAAAAGAGTAATTGAATTCTGTGATGAAATTATTAAAAGAGGTCTAAATCCAATTTGGTCTTGTAATACAAGAGTAGATTTAAAATTTGAAACTATGAAAAAGATGAAAGAATCAGGTTGTAGATTACTTGTTTGTGGTTATGAATCTGGAAATCAAGAAGTTTTAGATAAAACTAAAAAAGGAATCACATTAGAACAATCAAGAGAATTTGCAGAAAATGCAAGAAAATTAGATTTAAAAGTCTTTGGCTGTTTTATGATTGGTCTTACAGGAGATAATCTCCAAACCATAGAAAAAACTTATAAATTTGCACAATCTGTTTATCCAGATATGTGCTTTTTCCAACAAGCAGTTCCTTTCCCTGGTACAGGTTTCTACCAGTGGGCAAAAGAAAATGGATATTTGATAACTGAAGATTACTCTAAGTGGCTTAATGATGCTGGTTTCCTTAATTGTCTTGTAGATTATCCTTATGCAGATCATAAAGAAATTGAAAAATTAAGAGACAGTCTTATGAGTAAATATTACTTCTCCTTTGCATATATTGTAAAAACTTTCCTTGCAAATCTTGATTGGGTAGAGTTTAAACGTGTTATGAGAGGAGGAACTCAATATATTACTTTCAGATTAAAAAAAGCACTAAACAAAGAAGATAATTTGGAATAATTTTATTATATAAAAAACTATCAATGAAGATGATTTAGAATAATTTTATTATATAAAACTTTAAACAAGAAGATAACTTGGAATAGGTGTATTTATGACTAAAACTCAAGTTTATGTAGTATCTCACAGTGAAGATGATATTAAAAATATTGAATCTAATGAAATTTATGTTCCATTATTTGTAGGTAGAGATGGAAAAGATAATTTAGGTTTTTGTAGTGATGATACAGGAGATAATATCTCT
>JAKSUD010000206.1 GCA_024409185.1 archaeon | reverse complement strand
AAAATATAATTAAAATAATACCCTATAAAATAATTAAAATTCTTAATTAAAATAATTATAAAAATAAATTATTTAAATATAATTATTTGTCTTTGTGAATAACTAAAACATCACACTTAGCATAAGATACTACTTTTTCAGCTACACTTCCCATTAAGAATTTATTAACTCCAGATTTTCCAGAACTACCAATAATAAGAAGGTCAATGCCTAATTCATCGACAGTATCTAAAATAATAGAAGCAGGACTACCTTTTTCTGTTATAAATTGAATATTAACTTCTTTATCTTTAGTAAATTCTTTAGTTTCTTCAATGATTGCTTCTGCTTCTTTTATAAGACTTGCAGCCAATTCTTTTGCAGCCCCTGCATAACGGAAACCATAAGAAACATTTACTTCCGCAACAGTCAATACAATAATTTCAGAACCAATATATTCTGCAGCATTTAAAGCACGTTGTAAAGCCATTTTTCCAAATTCTGAACCGTCAACAGGTACTAAAATTTTTTCATATTTCATAATCACCATTCCCTTTAAATTTATATAATATTATATTTTGTTTTGTATATATAAAACTATGTTTTAATAAGGAATTTAATTTAAATTAAAAACTAAAAAAATACGACTTAATAAAAAGATTAAAAAGGAATAATAAAAAAATAAGATTTAATAAGATAAATAAATCAAATCATTAATTTCTGTACGATTAATTAAACTTAAATATGGATTATTTGATTTATTCTTAGCTACAAAGAACTCTGCATTTTGACCTACACCAATATAAGACTTGTTTATTAAAGCCATATTATTAGAATCAAAATCATCAGTACATGCATTTGTAGTAGCTAATTTAATAATATCTTTTGGATTAATATAATTTTTTGAATAAGCTTTCATTTCCTTTAAAGTAAATTCTAATTCTCTAAACATATTTGGACTATTAAACATTATATTATCTGATCCAATTAATGGTTTAATTCCACAAGATAGAATATCAAATAAAGGAACAATTCCAACAGATAATGCACCATTAGAACGTGGACAAATAGTTAAAGAAGTATTAGAATTAGCTAATTTATTAATATCATCACATTTAGGATTAGTCATGTGCACAATTTGATTAAAACCTGCATCAATAGCTCTTTCAACTTCTGTTTTATTTGTTTTAGCTAATGATTCTATTTGAACTCCTTCATTTTCAGCTACATGAATAGATGAAATTTTACCTGCTTTTTCACATTCACTACAAATTAATTCAGCTACTTCTTCTTCAATTTCACCAAAACCACTTGGAGCAATACCATCTGCATATTTAAGTAATTTACGAATAGCTACTTTAACTTGATGAAGGTCTGGATTTTCACCATAAAAACTTCCATCTCTTCCAAAAATTATTGGATTAATTGGAATGTCTTTTGATGCTTTTTTAAGTAATTTAACACCTTTAACTCCACCTTCACGATAATCAATAAAATGGCTTGTTCCACTATTATACATATCCCACATAGAATCTTGCATAACTTTAATAATCTCTTCATCTTCTGCAGATTCAAGAGCAAGATGTTTAATACCATTTGGAGGTTTTACAATTTGACCAAGAGAAAGTCCGTCCCCTTCATCTTTAATTATAGAATCTCCAATATGAGTGTGAGCATTGATAAAACTTGGACAAACAATACATCCTTCAGCATCAATTATCTCACCTTCTAAAACATCTTTAGAAATCTCAATGATTTTACCATCATCAATACAAATGTTTTCACGAGTAGGAGTTAAATCTAATCCTTTTAAAATTAATCCATTAGCTATAGTTTTCATTATTAATAGTTTGAATAAAGTTTTATATATTTTTATTTAAATACTCTTTTAACCATCTAAAGATATTTTCTATTAAAATAAATTAATTTATTAAATAATCTAATTTATCTATTTAAATGATTTAATCTTTTCATTTAATCTTTTAGCAGTAAAGAAATAATATAAATAAAATCCTAACCAAAAAATAGCTGCAAATACAAAAGCAACACCTACCCAAATTAAAATAGGTGCTAAACCACTTGTAATAGGCATCCATCCAAAATAAATAGCTACTACAAACAAAACAATCATTCCAATACCCATTTGAAATATTACTTGAAAAGGAAGTGCAATATCTTCTCTTTCATAAATAAAAGTAGGTAAGGAAAATGCAAATCCTATAACAATAGAACCTAAAACTAGATTAATAATTTCACTTCCTGTAACAACAAAGTTTTCAGGACCTGCTGCTAATGCCATTAAAATTTCAATAATACT
>JAKSUD010000205.1 GCA_024409185.1 archaeon | reverse complement strand
AAAAATCCAAATAAAATATAAAATTAAAAAAGAATATAAACAAACGAAAAAAAAATAAAAAAAGTTAGGTGGAAAAATAAGATTTATCCACTTAATAAAAATAAAAAATAAAATTAAATTACTTTTTTAAGATTTAAAACTTAAAAGAATTGTAAATTAATTTTCTTTTAACATTTTAACAAGCCATGCTGCAGATTTTTCACTAGAAATCTTTGAAAATTCAGCATAATCAACATCACTTTCAGAGTCTGCACTATCAGAAAGAGACCTAATAACACAGAATGAAACGTTATTTTGTGTACAAACATGTCCTACAGCTGCACCTTCCATTTCTGTACATAAAGCATTTGGGAAATAAGTTAATATTTGATTCATCTGATCTTCAGTTGATACAAATTGGTCACCTGAAACAACTAAACCTCTTACTACAGTTTCATTATTAGGTATAGATGCCACTATTTTATCAGCTAACTTCTTATCTGCTTTCATTTCAACTTGTCCAAGACTATCAACATAACCTAAAGGATAACCTAAATTTCTAAGATCTAAATCCCATTCTATAACACTATCTGAAACTACAATATCTCCAATCTCAAGGTCTTTACCTATACCTCCAGCACAACCAGTGTTTATAACATAATCTGGATGGAATCTATCAATAAGTGCTTGTGTTCCAGCACCTGCAGATACTTTACCCATACCACATTGCATAACAACTACATTATGATTTCCGATTCTACCCTTGTATGCAGGAGTTCCAATAATATCTACTTCTTCCATATCTTGAAGAGAATTCTTTAAAAGTTCTACTTCAAAATCTAAAGCAGCAATAATTGCATAGGTATCTCTACCTTGATTATTATCAGATAAATAATCAAATAAAGTATTAATCTTTTGAGCATTATCATTTGATAATCCATCAGCTAAATTATTTGAATCTAAAGCACTGACTGGACTTAATGTAATTGAAATTAAAATAAAAATTGTAAAAATTGTGATAAAAAATTTATAATGCATGAAAAAACCTCATAAAAAAAATAATAGCTAAAAAATAGCTATTAAAAAAAGAAAAAATAAAAAAGGATTAGTGGCTAGAAATTAATTTTCTAGCTGCTTTTAAGTCATTACTGTAAATATGTCCTGAAGTAGAATGGTAATGGACTCCACCAAATACTAAGTTTTCATTAATTAACTCTTTGTTAATCTCTTCAGTTAATTTAACTCCAATATAAGTAATAAAGAACATATTAGAATAAAAAGCACCGAAAATATCATTAGAACGGAATAAACAATGAATAGTTAATTCACCATCTCTTACAAGTGCTTGTAAGAATTGAAGACAAGGGATATCTTCACGGTCTTGGTCTAATGCAGGGTCATAAGTAATAGCTACAGACCTATTACTTCCAATAGAATTTAAAATTCTTGCTTTCATAACTTCAAATTGATCTACATCAAAATGAGCTAAAATACGATTAGGATAACTGTAAACAAATCCTAAATCATCACTACTATCAAAAGATTTTACATATTCATAAAGAGCATCACTTTTAATAGGATTTGCTTCCATATCATATTTTCCTTCTTTAATCATATCTAACATTTGTTTAGAAGTCATATGTTGATATTTAGCTCTGTATTTTAAATCTAAAGGATCATCAATAATATAAAAATTACCAAGACTTTCTTTTAAATGATGATTACTGTCTTTATAAGTTTCTTTACCCTCTGTTAAAATTTTTTTAACAAAATCTAAATAACATTGATTAATACTTAGCATAATAACAATCCCTTAATTTATAAATGAATAAATAAATATAATTTTTAAACTTAATAAAATATATAATTTAATTTATATATTAAATTTTTCATTTAATATTATAAATAAATCTAATCATATTTTTTAGCAAAATCACACATTAATTTAAGTTTTGCTTCTGCAATATCATTATCTACTTTTCTAAGACCACAATCAGGGTCTAAAAGCATGTTTTCTTGACCTACTGCATCAATTCCTCTTTTAATTAAAGATTCAACTTCATCTTTATCATCAACTGCATTTAATGTTGTATCTAAACAACCGAATCCAAGTTTTTTACCTTTTAAAAGACTTGCATTTTCTTCTAAAATACCAATATTTACATTGTTTCCTGCAAATTCACAGTCTAAAATATCAATATTAAAAGTACATAAATCTTTAAATACCCCATCTAAATTACCACAAACATGCATTCCAACAGGTACATTAATACCATCTGTTAAAATAGCTATTGCTTCTTTTGCAGTTTTTATATCTACCATTCC
>JAKSUD010000204.1 GCA_024409185.1 archaeon | reverse complement strand
TGAAATTCCAGTAGTTCCATGATCCATTCCAATAAATACCATTATAATCACACAATAAAAAGCAAGTTAAATATTAAATAAACTTTACTTAATTAGGTATATTATTTAACATAGTTTAAAAAGTTTTATATATTAATTTGAAAAAATAGCTAAAAATTATTAAAATATAATAAAAATTGTTTGAATTAAATAAAATAAATAAAATAAAAAATTATAAAAATAAATAAAAAAAGTAAATTAAGTTAAAAAACTTAATTTCTTTAAAAAACTAAATTAAAAAACTTAATCGTCTTTTTGTAATCCACAAGCTTTTCTAAGTCTAGTACCAACTTGCTCAATAGTTTCAGCATCTTCAGCAGCTCTCATTTCTTTTAAGTTAGCTGCATCAGTTAAGTTTTCATCAGCAAATTGTTTTTTAAAGGTACCATCTTGAATTTCAGCTAAAACTTGTTTCATACCTTTCTTAGTTTCTTCGGTAATAACATAATCTCTTCTGGTTAATCCACCGTATTCAGCAGTATTACTTACATCTTTCCACATACCACCGAAACCGTTTTCATAAATATCATCTACAATAAGTTTTACTTCGTGACAAGTTTCAAAGTATGCAATTTCAGGTTGGTAACCAGCTTCTACTAAAGTTTCAAATCCTGCTTTAATTAATGCAGTAAGACCACCACAAAGAACTGCTTGTTCACCAAATAAATCAGTTTCAGTTTCTTCTAAGAAAGTGGTTTCAATTACACCAGCACGAGTTAAACCTACAGCTTTTGCCATACCTAAAGCAAGTTGAAGTGCATCTCCAGTAGCATCTCTTTCAATAGCTACTAAACCAGGAATACCAAAACCATCTAAGTAAGTAGTTCTTACTCTAGAACCAGGCCCTTTTGGTGCAAACATAATAATATTTACATCTTCAGGAGGTTGAATTAAACCAAAGTGAATATTGTATCCATGAGAGAAAGAAATACTGTTTCCAGATTCTACATAAGGAGCAATTTGTTCATTATAAACTTTTTCTTGAATTTCATCAGGAAGTAAAATGTGAATAATATCTGCTTGTTTAGCTGCATCTTCAATAGTAGCTACATTCATACCATCATCAATAGCTTTTTGCCAAGATGCTCCTCCTTCTCTAAGTCCAACAATTACATTTAATCCACTATCTGCCATGTTTCTAGATTGTCCACGACCTTGACTACCATAACCAATTACTGCAATAGTTTTATCTGCAACAACTGAAGCATCAACATCATCTTCATAGTACATTTTCATGATTTCGTCTCCTTTTTATTTATAATTAATTAAGTTAAGTTAATTAGGGAATAATTAGCTAATAAAGATTACTATATTCAATCAAATAGCTATTAGTTAATAGCTAATTACAATCTCTATTTATAACAATATACATTATAGATTTAATTTTATATATAATTTGTTAAAACTTATTCTAAACTTTCTTCTATAATAGATATTTCTTCTTCTGTTAAACCATATAATTCATAAACTAATTGATTAATTTTAGAGTCTGTTTCATCTATTTTAGATTGTAATTCGTGAATAATAGCTACACTTTCATTAAATTCTGTTTCCAACAAGTCTTGAGTTTTTCTTTGTTTAGTATTTACTTTTTTCTTTTTAAGTTCTTTAAGAAATTCATCAAAAGATAATATATAATAATTTACAAGTTTTTTTGAAAGTTTATCTATTTCAAAAGTTCTTATTAACCATTTATTAAAACTCTTAATTTCTTTATTGCATTCTTCATTTAAATTTAAAATTAAATTTGCATTATCAATAAATGGTTTTTGATTAACAAGTGAGATTTTAGGTATTGGAGTATCATCAATAATGGTTGAAGAGTATGAATGATATCCTCCCTTTTTTAATGGAGTAATTGAGTGCAAATAAGATTCTAATATATTAGAATTAAATAAACATAATAAGTAATAAATAGAAATTTCTGAGCTTTCAGAAGTTATTGAAAAAATACTTCCACCACTATATCCTTCTCCAACAGTACCTAAAGCAAATTTATGATGTTTAGATAATGAGGGAAAAACAATTTTATTTTTATTGAAGATACTTAAATTTCCTTGTCTTACTAATTTATACCATTTATCTTCAACTTTTTTCCTAGAATCTTTTCTATTGGATAATTCTTCTTTATTCAATAATAAATACTGCCAAAGATTAGGATACTCTTTTTTAATCTCTTCAGCAGATAATAATTTAGTTTCATCATTTACTAATTTATAAGGATAAATTACAAATTTAGATGCCTTACAATAAGAATATCTATTA
>JAKSUD010000203.1 GCA_024409185.1 archaeon | reverse complement strand
CTTAATCAATATATAAATAAAACTATAATCAATTCTTAATCTTAAAATTAAAAAACAATGCAAATAAAGAAGAATAAAGAAAAAATAACCAATCTAAAGTCAAATAAATAAAAACTAATGAAAATAGAAAATATTTAAAAAAATAATAAGATAATAATTATAAAATTAAAAAATACTCCAAAAATCATTAAATTTTTAAAGTAATAATACTAAAAGTTAATTATAAGATAAAATTAATTAATTTAAAATTAAAATTTAAAAAATAATGAGAGGAATTAAAATGAAAGCGTTAATTTTAAGTGCTGGTGAAGGAACCCGTATGAGACCTCTTACCCTTACAAAACCTAAAACTATGCTCCCAGTTGCAGGAAAACCAATTATCCAATACAACATTGAAGCATTAAGAGACTGTGGAATTAAAGACATTCTTTTAGTTGTAGGATATAAAGAAGAAATTGTAAAAGAATACTTTGGAGACGGTAGTGAACTTAAAGTAAATATTAGCTACGCTACTCAAAAAAACTTAGATGGTACTGCTAATGCAATTAGCTATGGAAAAGAGTTTATTGATGATAGTTTAATTGTATTAAACGGAGATATTATTCTTGATTCTGAAATCATTGGTGAAATCATTGAATCTTACAATGAATCAAAACCAGATACTTTAATGGTTATTAAAGAAGTTGAAGATCCAAGTGCATTTGGTGTTGTTGAATTAGATGGAGAAAATATCATAAATATTGTAGAAAAACCTAAAAAAGAAGAAGCTCCAAGTAATCTAATCAATACTGGAATTTACATCTTTAATAAGGATATTTTTGATAAAATTGATAAAACTGAAGTTTCCCCAAGAGGAGAATATGAAATTACCGATTCTTTAGAACTTCAAATTAAAGATAATAAAATCATAAAAGGCCATAAAACTGATAAAGATTGGATGGATATTGGAAGACCTTGGGAACTTATTGAAATTAATGAACAATTACTAGAAAATACTAAAACCAACATTAAAGGAACTATTGAAAAAGGAGTTACTATTCACGGAGAATTATTCTTAGATGAAGGAAGTATTATTCGTTCTGGAGTTTATATTAAAGGTCCTGTTCACATAGGTAAAAACTGTGATATTGGCCCTAATTCTTACATTCGTGGAAAAACTTACTTCGCAGATAATGTTCATGTAGGAAATGCAGTAGAAATCAAAAACACAATTATTATGGAAAATACTAATGTAAGTCACTTAACTTATGTTGGTGATTCTATCTTAGGTTCTAATTGTAATATTGCTGCAGGAACTAATATCGCTAACTTACGTTTCGACAATAGAACTGTAAGAACTAATATTAAAAATAAAAAAGAAGATACTGGTAGACGTAAATTAGGAGCTATTGTTGGTGATGGTGTAAAAACTGGAATTAACTCAAGTTTAAGTCCAGGTGTAAAAATAGGTACTGAATCAACAATTGGTTCTGGTGTTTTATTATACGAAGATCTTGGCTCAAGAATGAGAGTTCTTGTAGAACAAGAGCATATCATCACAAAAAAAGATGAAGAACAAAAGTCTTTAGATGATAGTTAAATTAATAAATTAATTATAATTAACTAAATTAAGTAGAACTAAAATTAAGTTTCTACTTAAACTTATTTTTTAAACTAATTATTTAATTATTACTTAAAAAATTAATAAAATTAATTAAATTAATTAAATTAATTAAAAAAGTAATTAAACTTATTTTAAACAATGATACTATGAAAATTAAAGAAAGTGTTAAAATATTTCCAGGTGCTTATGTAGTTGGAGATGTTGAAATTGAGGAAGATTGTTCTATTTGGTATGGGGCGGTCATAAGAGGGGATAAAGGAACTATAAAAATAGGAAAAGGTTCTAATGTTCAAGATAATTGTGTAATTCACTCCTCACCAACTTCCACTATGACAATTGGTGAAAATGTTTCAATTGGACACGGTGCAGTTGTACATGGCTGTGATATTGAAGATAATGTACTTATTGGTATGAATGCAACAATTTTAAATGATGCTAAAATAGGTAAAAACTCAATTGTAGGAGCTGGTGCTGTAGTTAGTGAAGGAAAAGAATTCCCAGAAGGTAGTTTAATTTTAGGAGTTCCTGGAAGACTCATTAAAGAAACCACTCCCGAACAAAAAGAACACATTATAAATAATGCAAAAAATTATGTTAAATTAGCTAATGAATATGATATATAATTAAAGAAGGTAAAAAAATGGAAGCAAGGAAATGTATAACTGAATTAGACCCTTATGTACCAGGTAGGTCTAAAGAAGAAATAG
>JAKSUD010000202.1 GCA_024409185.1 archaeon | reverse complement strand
ATAAAAAATTATTAAAATAATTTAATAAAAAATTTAAGAAAAATAAATAAAAAATAAGGAAAATAAATTAAAAAAAGTAGAAAAAATTATAAAAATAAATAAATATTAAATAAATTTAGATTTTAAATAACTTTTAATATCCTCTAAAATATCACTATGATCAAAAGCCAAATCTATTGAATTTAAATCTTTAAAAGAAAATATCTCAATTTCTTTTGCATCATCATCTGCTTTTCATTTGACTTAAATCACCTTTAGCTAAATAAACAACAGTTACAGTATGGCCACGAGGGTCTCTATCTGGTTTTGAATAAACATTGAATAATTTAATTAATTCAATATCAATACTTGTTTCCTCTTTAGCTTCTCTAATAGCTGCAGATTCTGTAGATTCACCATAATCCACAAAACCTCCAGGTAAAGCCCAATGGTCTTTATAAGGATTATTTTTTCTTTTTATAAGAATGAATTTTTGATTATCAATATCAAAATCAGTGCTTTCTGAATTTTCATTAATAATAAACATATCTACAGTTAAAGAAGGTTTTTTATATTCCATATCCTCACCAACTATAATAGTATCTACCCTACAATAAAAATTAATAAAATAAATTTAAAAATAAGAAAATTAATTAAGTAAAAATAGCTATTAAAAATTAAATTAAGCTTATAAAAATAAATTAAAAATAAAAAATAAAAGAAAAGATATTAATTTAAATATCTTCAACTAATCCTTTAAATTCAGCTACATCATCTTTTAATCTATTAGCTGCTTTTAAAAGAGAGTTTCTTGGTCTTTTAGTTCTTTTAGTTTTAATGGTCATAATTGGTTCACCAGTAAGAGGGTGATCAATACCATAAACTGCATACTCTACCTCAGGGTCTTCCATAAGATATTTTCTTAAGACATTACAAATAGAGTGATTTTCACCATGAATAATCATTTCAAGTTCTAAAGTTTTATCTTTAACAATTTCAATTTCCATTTTATCTACCAACATCAAATAAAATTTCAACACATTAAATAAACACGTTAATAAACACATTAAATAAGTATTACAACATTTTTAAAATTTACTCATTAAAAATTTAGTCATCATAATTTTCAGAGATTTTTCTTTTTTCTTTTCTATCACAAACAGGACAATATAACTCTTCTGTATTAGCTACTTTCATATAAGCTCTACATTTTGTACACATAGCTTTTACTACACCACAGTTTGCATCTTCAGTATTTAAGTCAAGATTATCTCCCATAATTTTAACAACTTTTGCTTCAATTAAATCTCCAATTCTAAATGCATCAGTAAGTCTATCAATATAAGCTGGAGTTACTTGAGAAATATGAATAGCTGACATATAAGGTAAAGCTAATTGACGGTCAGTGCCTTTTTTAGAATGAACAGTGATTAAAGCTCCTTGACCACGTACATCTTTAACTTCACCATAAATAATATCTCCAACTTTTAATAAATTAGGACCTCCTGATTTAGAGATTACAGAGATTTCTTTCTGGTCTACATTAATTTCTACATTTCCTGGAACACCTGATCTAACACTACCATCATCTTCATATGCTCCATCACCTGGTAAGAACTGTTCACTTACACTTAAAAAGTCACCAGGCATTACAAAATCTCCAGAATTTACTTTCATTTTTACACCTCTAAATTAAGGACAATTCAACTTATCTTCTAATTCTTTATATGTAAATTATTTATGTTTTATCTTAGTATATATAAAATTCGGTTTAAGATAAATTTCAAGTGAAAAAATTAGATAAAAATTTCAAAAATAATAAAATTAAAGAAAAAATAAAAATTAAAAAATAGCTTTAAAAAATAACTATTAAAAAAATTAAGAAAATTATTGACAATACCTATCTTCAAATAAAATCTCATCAAGTTGATATTTTTCCCATTCTCTTTTATTTAAAACAATTTCAAGTTCTTTAGGAGTAATAAGTGGTTTTTTATACATTTGAGAATCATCAATAGCTATTCTTGGACAAGCAGTAACAATAAATCCTTCAAGTTCCATATAAGGAAGTAAAACATCAGGATTAATATGGTCAAGAACAATTATATATGCTTCCATACCTTCATCTTCAAGAAGTTTTTTAGTATCTTTTGCAAGTTGCATCCTATATTGACCTTCTTTAGATGAAACAAGAATTCCCCATTTTTTAACTTCACGAGATTTAACAATTCTTGCAAACCTTATTCTAAGAATTCTATCAGCATATTGGCTCATTTCTCTTATATCTCCAGTGTAAGGATCAATAGCTAAAACTGGAGCTTTTGTAAATAAATAAATTCCTAATGGATGGAAAT
>JAKSUD010000201.1 GCA_024409185.1 archaeon | reverse complement strand
GAAGTAGTAGTTCAAGTAGCTATTCTGGAGATTCTGGTTCTAGTGGTGGTTCTGGTTCTGGTAGTGGTTCTGGTTCTAGTGGTGGTTCTGGTTCTGGTAGTGGTTCTGGTTCTGAATAGTCAAATTTTCTTATATTGATTTATAGTCGTGTTGAATTTTAAAATGAAAAAATGATTTAGTATATTGGTGAATATATGAAAAAAAGTTATATTATAGGAATTGTAGTAGTGATTGTAATAATTGTATGTGCTATGTTCATTTATTCTAATAAAGTTAATAATAGTGATGATGATGTTAATGCAACTGAATCATTATTAGTATCTGAAAATGGTGTATCTATTATTGTTCCTGCAGATTGGATTAAAGCTAGTTCTCAATCTAATGAATCTATTCTTGCAGTTGCAAATTCTACTTCTAAAGATTCAAATGGATTTAATGATATTAATGTAAATATTGAAAAGAAAGATATAAGTGGTTCTTTAGAATCTGAATTTAATTCTAATTATAAATCATTATCTTATAATACTGATTATCAAATTTTATTTACTGGAAATGTTTCTGGTATTGGTGGTCAAGATGGTATGGAAGCAGATTATACTTCAAATGTTGATGGTATATCAAAACAACATAAAGCAATTTGGGTTGAAAAAGATGGTTCTGTTTATGTAATCTTGTGTTCTGCTCCTCAAACTGTATTTTCAAATCAAGAAAAAATATTTAATTCTATTATTAATACTTTTCAATTTGCATAATGATTAAATTTTGTTGTATATATTATTAAGTTGAGAATATATTTTTTCAACTTTTTATTTTTTTAATTTATTTTATATTTATATTTATTGGAGTTTATTATATGGAAATTATTTTATGTGTTACAGGTAGTGTTGCAGCTATTGAAACTGTTAAATTAGCTAGGGAATTTCGAAGACAGGGGCATAGTGTTAAAGCATTTATGACTCAAGAAGCTACTAAAATTATTCATCCTAATGTTTTAGAGTTTGCAACAGGTCGTAGTGTTGTTTTAGAATTAACTGGTGCTATTGAACATGTTAAATATTCTCAAGCAGATTTGATTTTAGTTGCACCAGCTACAGCTAATTCAATTAGTAAATTTGCTTATAAAATATCTG
Organism: archaeon; assembly: GCA_024409185.1. Taxonomy (GTDB): domain Archaea; phylum Methanobacteriota; class Methanobacteria; order Methanobacteriales; family Methanobacteriaceae; genus Methanobrevibacter. The sequence goes on along the minus strand of JAKSUD010000201.1, from coordinate 1,218 downwards.
ATAATCCTGTAAATACATTACTCATTACTGCTTATGGTCATAATACTCCAATTATTTTTGTTCCATCAATGCATGATTCAATGTATGATGCAGTAAGTGAAAATATTTCTAAACTTAAAAAAGAGGGTATTAAATTCCTTAACCCTAGTATTGAAGAAGGTAAAGCTAAATTCCCAGATATTAAAGATATTGTTTTAGAATCTATTAGGACTGTTAATTTAGATAGATTTAAAAAAAATAGTGATTTATTGAGTGAAGAAGTAGCAAATATTGCTGGAAAAAATGTTTTAATAAGTCTTGGAGGAACCTTTGAAGAAATTGATCCAATTAGAGGAATTTCTAATAGGTCTTCTGGTAAAATGGGACTTGAGCTTTCTAAAGAAGCATATATTAGAGGAGCAAATTTAACTATTCTTGCAGCAAATCATACAGTTACTTTATCTAAATTATTCAATGTTATTCCTGCAGAATCAAGCTCTTTAATGGATGAAAAAGCAAGTGAACTTGTTAATGATTTTGATATATTTATTGCTACTGCTGCTGTTTCTGACTTTGAACCTATTAAAAAAGAAGATTATAAAATTTCATCTTCTTTGAATTTATCTCTTGAATTTAAACCTATAGCTAAAATTATCAAGAAAATTAAAGAAATTAATCCAGATATATTTTTAGTAGGTTTTAAAGCAGAGTATAATATTTCAGAAGATAAAATGATTGAATGTGCAAAAACTCAGATGCAAAATGCAGGTACTGATTTAGTGGTGGCTAATGATGTTTATAAAAAAGGTTGTGAGTTTGGATCTGAAAGTAATGAAGTATTGCTTGTTAGTGATGAAGTTAAAAAATTACCTTTAAACTCTAAATCTGAAATTGCAAAATCAGTATTTGATGAAATAGCTATTCACTTTAGTTAATTTCATTATTTTTTATTTTTTTTTAGTGTCCGCCAATTTATAAATTTTTAAAAAATATGCTCTTTAATTAATAAATTAAAGACCAAAATAACAATTTAAACATTTTAAATCTTAAAATTGGCGCACACCCTTTAAAAAAATATTAAAGAATATTAGTGTGCACCACTAATATTCTTAAGATATGGAATTTTACTAAGGACATATGTTAAAATCCATACGGTTAATATAATTATTCCTGTTATAATAGGCATCCAAATTAAGGGGTTATATGAGAAAATAGGTGCTATATTATTTTGAATATATC
>JAKSUD010000200.1 GCA_024409185.1 archaeon | reverse complement strand
AATTAGTAGATTTAGAAAAACTCTGTATTGAAGAAGGTAAAAAAGTTTGGATGCTCTTTATAGATTTACATGTAATTGATTACGATGGAAATCTCTTTGATGCAGCAAACCTTGCAGTTATGGCTGCTCTCTTAAATACTAAATTACCAACTGCTACTTATGTTGATGAAGAAGTAGTTTTAGATGAAGAAAATCTTATGGAATTACCTGTAAGAGACAAATTAGCTTTATCTACCTTTGTTAAAATTGGTAATGGTATGGTCTTAGATCCTTCTTTAGAAGAGGAAGAAATCTTAGATGCAAGAATAACTATTGGTGTTACTGATAAAGGAAACCATGTTTGTTCTATGCAAAAAGGTGGTGAAGCTCCATTAACTAGAGATGAAATTCTCGATGCAGTTCACATGGCTTTCACTACAAAAGACGATTTATTAGAATATCTTGAATAGATATTCTTTATTTCTTTATTTATTGGATATTTCGTCTTTATTTTTTCTTTATTTACTTTTTAATCTTTTATTATTTATTTTTTAAGTAAATTAATCATTTTTCTATTTTTTTAAGTTTATTTACCATTAACTTTATATACTTTTAAATCATATATTATATTGTTAGTTCATATTAGATTGCTATTTGTTTATATAGTTTAACAGATAATTTAACTGTATTATGTAGTTTTAAAGCTAAAATAAGTTTATGGGGATTTTTAGTAACTATGTAATAATCTGTAAAAAATAGTAAGTTTAAATAACTACTTAAAAATTATTCTTATTTGCAATTTACAACTTCTGATGGATATTAGAGGGTTATTGTATGAAACTAAGGAAGTATTGTAAATTGTGTTTTAATTAATCAATATTATGGAGATATTATAAATGGCAAGAACAAAAAAAGTTGGTATTACTGGTAGATTCGGTGCTAGATACGGAAGAAAAGCAAAAAGACAAGTCAAAAAAATCGAAGAAAACATGAAAAAGAAACATGTTTGTCCTCGTTGTGATAGACCTGCTGTTAAAAGAGTTGCTGCTGGTATCTGGAAATGTAGTAAATGTGGTGTAGTATTTACTGGTGGAGCTTACGTTCCTGAAACTCCTATGGTAAAATCTGCTACTCGTAACATCAAAAGAGTTGTTGGAGGAGAATAATTGTACAGATGTCCTGAATGCGGAACTGAAGTTGACCATAAAGGATATATGGAAAACAAATGTCCTAAATGTAGATATAGGATTTTATTTAAAAAAGTTCCGGAAGTTAGAAAACTCGTTAAAGCAAGATAGTTATTATTTATAATAATTATTTTTGTTCTTGTAAAAATAATATTATCTTCGTAATTTTTCTATTTTGCTTAAACTTAAATAATTATTTATTTTTTTAACTATTTTTTATAACTATTTTTATAGTTATTTTTTTATTATTAACTATTTTTATTGCTTTTATTTAGCTATTTTATGTATTTTTTTATTATTAAGTGATTATTATGCTTATTTCTACATCAAGAAAACCATCCCAAAAAACAAGAACTTTTTGTAAAAACTTTCAGCATGCTTTTGGTTTTGAATATACAAATAGAGGAAAAAGTAGTTTAAGAGACCTTCTTATTAAAGCTGCTGAATTAGGTCATGATTCTCTTGTTTTGGTTTATCAAATCAAAGGAAACCCAAGTAAATTAACTTTCTATGATTTGGAAGGGGAAGAAAAATTAGCATTACTTGTTTCTGTTAATACAACTAATGAACGCTTACATATTAAACCAGAAGACCTTAAAATTAAATGTGGTGTTGAAGAGTTGGATTGTTTAGCTGAAATTTTAGGATTTGAACTTACTAAAGAACCTTTAGATAGTAATTATGTAAGAATTTCTTATGCTGATTATGATGATGAAAAGAATTTTGCAATGATTTACTTTGTAAATAAAAAAGGAGAACAAATAGATCTCCAAATTAATGTTAAAAAGATTTCAGAATAATTTTTATTTTATAGTATTTTTATTAAAATATAATTTAATTTATAACTTATGGGGTTGTTATTATTAGTGAAGATGTTTTAAAATCAATTAAAAGTGATATTGCTATTGATTTTAAAGATAATGAGCAAGCAGAAATTGTTTATAAATCTATTTTACTTGAATTTGAAACAGCTCCAGATTATAGATCTTCTATGGAGTTAGAACTTAATGGTAATTCTATTATAATTAAAATTGATGCTGAAGATGCTACATCTTTTAGAGCATCTATTAATTCAGCTATTAAATGGATGAAATTAGCTGTTGAAATTAATGAATTATCTTAATTTATTTTATATAACTTATTAAATTAGAGTAATTATTTACTTTTTTAAAATAATAAATTTTTTAAAATAACAATATTTA
>JAKSUD010000020.1 GCA_024409185.1 archaeon | reverse complement strand
AACTATTTTTTAAGTTTATTCATTAAACCAGATTTACGAGCATAATGGAATAAATATAATTGAGCATAACCTGCATAGTCACCAAAGTGTTCCATTCCAAAATCTCTTGTTTTATTGGCTGAAATTTCTTTACCATCAAAATAAAGATGAGAAACTATACGTTTAATCCAAACATCAGATGGAAAAGCTTCCATAAATCCATAACCATATAAAAGAATACAATCTGCAACTTTTGGACCTACACCAGGTAATTTAGAAATAGTTTCAAAAGCTTCATCATAATTCATATTAGCTATTTCATCAATGTCAATCTCATTTAAAAGCAAATCCTCAGATTTTTTCATATAATCTTCTCTATAACCTACACCACAAGATTTAAGGTCTTTATCCTTTAATTCAGATATTTTAGGAAATCCACAAAAAGTTTTAGATTGGTTATTAACAATGAATTCTTTGTTATAACCCCAATTTGATTTAATTTGATTAGTAGAGTTAGTCCAACGAGCTATTGAATTATTAGCAGAACATATTGAAGATATAATACATTCAAATTTATCTTTAGCTATGAATAAACGTAACCCATTACAAAATTCAATAGATTCAGCTAATTTATCATTTGTATCAGCTAAATGTTTATAAAATTTTTCTAAATCAAAGTTTAAATTAAATATTTTTGTAATTTCTTTAGTAAGTGCAGATTCAATCTCTTTTTGGGTAAAAATAGTGGATTCATCAGTAAAATCAACATCACACTCATTATCACTTACTAATTGATAATCAAGTTTCATATGATTTAAATCATTAGAATTTTGAGAAACTTTAGCAAGGATTGGTAAATTATCTAAATCTTTTAAAAAAATAAGTTCAAAATAGCTATTAATTTGGTTATTATTTTCATCTTTCTCTTCTATAGAGAACCAAGGTGCTTGAGATGTTTGACCTGATTCTTGAGTTAATTTAAGATTTATTAATGAATTAAAACTTAATTTAGACACGAAAATAACCTCTATAATATTAATAGACTCTATAATATTAATAGCTAATATTAAAAAAATTATTAATTCTTTTATTATTCCCTAATCGGAACATTATTTTCTCTTAAATAATCTTTAACAACTTGAATTGGATATTCATTAAAATGGAAAATACTTGCAGCAAGTGCAGCACTTGCATTAGCTACAGTAAATGCTTCTAAAATATGTTCAGGTTTCCCAACACCACCAGATGCAATAACAGGAATATCTACAGCATCATTTATAGCTTTAGTTAAATCAAGATCATAACCATCTTTAGTTCCATCCCCATCCATAGAGGTTAGAAGAATCTCACCAGCACCTCTATCTTGACATTCTTGAGCCCAAGCAATTGCATCCATTCCAACAAATTCTCTACCACCATAAATACTACAATCAAACCATACTTCACCATTATCAGTATCTACAATAGTTTTACCTTTAGCTGCATCCTTATCTTCATCAACATATCTTCTTTTTGCATCAATTCCAATAACAACTGCTTGAGAACCAACTACTTTTGAAGCATCAGTTAATAATTGAGGATTATGAATAGCTGCTGTGTTTGTAGAACATTTATCTGCTCCTGCTTTAAGCATACGAGTGTAATCTTCTACTTTTCTTATTCCACCACCAACACATATTGGAATAAAAACATTTTCAGTTAATCTTTCAATAACATCAACCATAGTTCCTCTTCTTTCATGAGAAGCTGTAATATCAAGAATAACTATCTCATCAGCACCATCTTCATAATATTTAGTAGCTAATTCAACTGGGTCTCCAGCATATCTAATTTGTTTAAATTCAACTCCTTTTACAACTCTTCCTTCTGGAACTTGTAAGTCACAATCTAAACAAGGGATAATTCTTTTAGTAAGCATGATAAGTTCTCCCATATCATAATGCGAGCCTAGGGGGATTTGAACCCCCGGCCTCAGGATCCGAAGTCCTGCGTCATTCCTGGCTAGACCATAGGCCCATAAATAATATTTTTAATTAATAATTAGTAATTATTTATTAAATTTAATATGTAAAATTAAATAGAATAATAAATTAAAAATTATTTTACAATCAAATATTAGTTTTTTATTATTTATATAATAATGTTTTTAATAAATAAAATTATATTAAAAAGAGTTGAAAATGGTGAAAATCAAAAATTGTATTGGTCAAAATGATTTTAAAAATAGTTACATCTTATTTAATAATTTTTTAATTTCCCTCCAATTAGGACAGAAATTATCCATATAATTTTTAAATCTAGGACCATGATTAGCTTCATAAAGATGAGTTAATTCATGAATAATCACATATTCAAGACAAATTGGGTCTTTTTTAGCAAGTTGTAAATTTAACCAAATTCTCTTATCATAAACATTACAAGATCCCCAACGAGTTTTCATATTTTTTACTCTCCACTCATTAGGAGCTCTTCCAACAATATCTACACATTTTTCTAAAAATGAAGGAATTGCTTTTTTAATCTCTTTTCTATAAAACTCGATGAAAACCTTTTCTCTTTCATCTCTTGTAGTTCTTGTTTTAACAGGTAAATAAATTACAGCTTTTTCATCAACAACTATTACATCATTAATTAAATCTTTGGAGTATAATTTAAGAGTATATTCTTTACCCCATAGATGATGGATTTCACCTGAAACATATCTTAAATAAGGTTCTGGAGGATTTTTTATAATATTTTCTCTTTTTTTAATAATCCAATCCATTCTAGTTTTTGCAAAATCAATAATATTTTTTTGAGGCATAGAAATAGGTGCTGATATTTTAACAATCCCAGTAGGTAAAACACGAAGATACATATTTTTCATCTTCTTTTTTTCAACATGGATTTTAATACCATCAACTTCTATAGTTTCTCTAATCATTTTATCACGATTGAAAGGAATTAAAAAATATATAAAAAATAAAAAAAGTAAAAATTTTTATAAATTAATTAATTTTATTAAATAATTTTAAATTAAATAATTTTATCATCATTAATTACAATAGCTTCTTTAAAGAATTCTGGAATTAATGAACGATACATTGGACTTTTAAGAAGCATTTTAATATCGGAATCAAGGATATAAGTAACACAAGAGTCATCTTCAGCTCTCATACCTCTTCCATAAGCTTGCATTAATGTCATTACAGTTTTATAAGCATACCATCTTTGGTCCCGTTTTCTTCTCATATTCACTTGTTTATCTCCAAGATAAGGGAATGGAATCTTATAAATTACTTGGAATCTACATTTATCATAAGGTAAATCTACACCTTCACTCATAGAAGGACTTACAAGAACAAGAGGATTTTCCTCTTCTTCAAAGTATTGAAGAACTCTTTCACGATTATTAGCACCATGAGAAATTAATCTTGAATTATAAAGATGTCTTGTTATGTAATTTTGACATTTATAACTATTTGTGTGAATTAAACCTTTATCTCCTTTGTGACGCTCTAAAATTTTCTCTAAAATAGGAATTGTTTTAGGAGCAGTATGTTTAATTCTTGTATTAGACATTTTACCTGCTAAGACCATCTCAATAGGTCTTTTATTAACTGGGAAAGGACTATCTACTTTAATATGATAAACTTCATTTGGATCTAATCCTAACCATTTTGCAAACATTTTATGGGATAAAATAGTTGCAGATAAGAAAATTACAACATCCCCATATTGTAATAAATTACTTTCAGCATAGTGATGAACTCTAAGAGGTTTAAATGAAACTCCGTGTTCATCAGCATCAATAACCCAATTCTTAGGTTCTTTATCTAAATTATCATGAAGTTGTTTTAAACGGAGAGTAGTTGAACGGATTCTATCAGCTTTATTTTTAGATAAATCTTTAAGTTCAATATTATCATAAGCATCTTTAATTGCATCAATCTCCATAATCCACTCACCAGTTTCTTCACTTTTAAGAGTAGATGGAGATATAACTTTTTTAATATCCTTTTCAAGACGTTTATTATATAAATTAAGCTCCATATTACGCATTAATTTATTTTCAATATTATGTGCTTCATCTAAAATAAGTAAACTTCTTGTTCCAAAATGTTTAACATAATTAAGTTCTAAAAGAGCATAATCATAATTCATTAAAGTAATTGGAGAGTTTATTGCATTTGCTTTTTGTTGCCAATAATAACAGTGATTTTCACTTTGGAAATATAGAGAAGATCCATGAGAATCTTCAAATGCTTCAGACCCACTAAGAGTAGGATTCTTAGCTATTCCATAAGGACAAAAGAATTTAGAGTTAGTTGGAGCTGTTTTACAATCCCCCATATCACAAGTTGACTCTAAATTATCATGTAAACAATCAAAGTTTCCTCTTCCTTTAACTAATGGAAAACCAAATTCTTGAGCATATTGATTTTGAAGCTGTTTTGTCATTGTTAAAATATAAGCAGATTCATACATACGAGCAAGGGTAGTAGCTATTGCAGATTTACCAGTACCAGTACCTGCTTCAAGAACAATATATTTAAAACCTTTTGAAATAGCTTCTTCAATTTCAGCAATAATTTCTAACTGCCCAGACCTTGGATTTTCAAAAGGAAAATTTTCAATAATATCTTCTGGAATATCTGGATATTTTGCTTTTAAATTCTTTATAATATCTTCAGAAAGCCTATGTTCTTCTATATCATAACTTTCAGGAATCTCTTCTTGTTCATTTCTATTAACTCTTGGTGAAAGATTAGCATATTGATATAATCCTTTAGTTTCAGAATTAGAACTAGAATTAAAACTAGAATTAGAAGTACTCTTTCTAGAATCATTACTTCTATTTTTTCTTTTGTATGTTCCACATACACAATTTTCTTTTAACATCCCACAGTTAGGACAAAATACTGAATTTGACATTATATTAATATTAGTAGTCATAATATAAAAAGCTTTAAGAAAGACCACTTGAAAAATAATATTTAGCTTAAAATATGCTTAAAACTATGTAAAATTAATTTTAAAGTACAAAATTATAATATTTAAATAAAATAATAACTCAACAATGACAATTTAATAAAATAACAACAATTTACTACTAAAAAATTTTAATTTGAAAAAATAAGAGAAAAGAAAATCTAATAAAAAAATAATAAAAAAATCTACTAAAAAATCTGATAAAGAAAAAAATAATAAAAAAGAAAAAAGAAGAATAAGTTAAATAAATAAAAAATTAAATAAATTTAACTTATTGAACTTCCATCGGAGGAATGAATTCCTCTTCTGTAGGTTCAATTAAGAAAGAACAACATTCATCTCCCATAGTATTACATTTAATTTCAGTGACCTCTACATTTAATCTTAAATAAGTAGAGAATAATGCATCAAAAATTCCAGCATCTAAGAAACAGGTAGGTTTACCTTTTTTAGGAAGTAATCCACACTCAAAACAGTCAGTATTATTAATTTGAATTACATCACCAATTTTAAACTCAAGGAAACCTAAACCATTATCTTCCCAGAATTCAGCTAAATTTGTAGTAAATTGACTGAAATCATCATCAAATACTTTATCAAAAATTGCAAAACCAATATTTTTACCAGTTTCAAATAAAACAGGATTAATATTAATTCCTTCTTGAATTAAAGTAGATCTTAAAGTATGGAATAATAAGAATGAAAATTTAAAGTCTTCAACATCTAAAATATTTTTAACTAAAAAATCAATTTTTTTCTCTTCTAATTCAACATGATTAGAAGGTCCAACTTCTCCTAAAAATTTAGAATCAATGAAAAATATTTTTTTTCTGTGGTCATTAGGGTCAAATCTATAACTTACAATACCATCTTCTCTTAATGATTTTAAGTGAACAGAAATAGTAGATTTAGATTTTCCTGTATTTTTTACAATTTCATCAAATTCCATTTCATTATCTTTTAACATTGCTAAAATAGTTAATTTAACTGGACTTTTAACAACATTTACTCCTAATTCACCATCTTTTTTAGAAAAAATTTGAATAGGTTTTCTTTTAATAACATTTTTATCCATTTTATTACTCCTTATAAGAATAAATCATTTAGTATATTAATTTAACAAAATACAATTTTAATTTATATTTTATAATATAAATACTTGTTCTTATTTATACAAAATGTTTATAATTTCGTTATGATAAAAACAATTAGATTTAAAAAATTGTTAAATATTATATATTAAATTATACATATTTTAAAAAATTATATATTAAACTGAAAAATTTAAAGAAAACATATATTTAGTTCGTTTAAAAAAATAAAACAAAAGATTTAAATAGTATATAAACACAATTAATAATAAGAATATTTGTTTATATAATTACTAACTATTTGCTATGTATCTAATAAATTTTACAAATTAGAATATAAAATTAAATCATAACTAAAATAAGGAGAATAAAAAATGAAAGCAAAAGCGGAAAAAATTGGAGATGGAGTATACTGGATAGGTGTACTTGATTGGGATTTAAGAACTTACCATGGATACACTTTAGATGGAACTACTTACAATGCATACATTGTATTTGGTGAAAAAGTAGCTATTATTGATAATGCATATCCAGGTAAAACTGAAGAAATGATGGCTCGTATCGAAGATGCTTTTGAACAAGAAGGTAGAGAAATCAAAGTAGACTATATTGTTCAAAACCATGTAGAAAAAGACCATAGTGGTGTTTTATACGATTTATGGAAAAGATTCAATGCACCAATTTATTGTAGTGAAATTGCAGTTAGAGGATTAATTAGACATTACCCTAAATTAGAAGGTGCAGAATTTATTACTGTAGGAACTGGAGATGCTCTTGAATTAGGTGGAAAAACTTTAGCATTCTTAGATGCATTCTTACTCCACTGGCCAGACAGTATGTTTACATTACTTGCAGAAGATGGAATCCTATTCCCTAATGATGCATTTGGTCAGCACTTATGTTACTCTAAAAGACTTGACACTGAAATTCCAGAATATGTCTTAATGGATGCAGCACAAAAATTCTATGGTAACCTAATCGTACCTCTTTCTAAAAAAGTACTTAATAAATTTGATGAAATTATTGAATTAGGTTTACTCGATCAAGTTAAAATGATTGCTCCTTCTCATGGACAAATCTGGACCGACCCAATGAAAATTATCGGAGCATACAGTGAATGGGCAACTGGTAAACGTGCAGAAGACAAAGTAACTATCATATATGATACTATGCACTACTCGACACAAAAAATGGCTCATGAAGTAGCTGAAGGTGTAATGGCTGAAGGTTATGATGTTGAAATGTATTTCTTACATGAAGATGAAAGAAGTGAAATTGTAAAAAGTATTTTAACAAGTAAAGCTGTTGCATTTGGTATTCCAACTATTAATGACCTTCCATTCCCAAGTATGGGAGATATTATCTACTATTTAAAAGGCCTTCACTTTAATAGAACTGGTTTTGTAAGACCCGCTGTAACCTTTGGTTCAATGGGAGGAAGAGGTGGAGCTCCCGAATTTATAGCAAATGAATTAAATGATTGTGGATTTAATGTTATTGATCAGCAAGAAATCTACTACATATCAGATGAAGAAAATGACTTAGACAGTTATAAATTAGGTCAAAAATTAGTAGAAGAAGCTAAAAAATTAAATTTATAATTTTACAAAATTAAAAATTAAAATTTAAATAAAAGTAGAAACAAATTTAAAATTATATAAAAATTTTTTATATTGGATATTTTATAAAATAATAAAATATCTATTATTAAATTATATGGAGGTCAAATTATGGCAGAATATGAAAGAAAAATTGGAGTAACCAAAGGAACTCCTGTAGAAAAAGAAGTACAAGCTAATTACATGGGTGAATGTCAAGAAGTAGGTATTTACATGGCTATGGCAAGACAAGCATCCACTGAAGGTTACGGAGAATTAGGCGAAGTTTTCAAAAGATTAGCATTTGAAGAAGCTGAACATGCAGCAAGATTTGCTGAAATGAACGGTATTATTAAAGAAACTTTATCTGAAAGTATCGACATGATGTTAGAAGGAGAACTTGCAGCAAATGTCGAAAAAAGAGCAGCTTCTGAAATTGCAGCTGAAGCAGGCATCGAAGATGCAGCTGACTTCTTCAGAGAAAGTTCCAAAGATGAAGGACGTCACTCCAGAATCTTAGAAGGAATCAAAGAAAGATACGGATTATAATTTTAATCCATCTTTTATTTTTTTTTTACTTTTTTTAATATTTTTTAAACTAAAATAATTTTAATAATTTTACTTACAACTTACTACATATCTTCAAGATCTTATAGCTATTTTTTACTACTTTTAGATAATTGATGAAAGAATTACTAATTTTTATGATTCAATTAATTAAAATGAATATAGATATTATCAAAATAATAGTAAATAATAAAAGTATAAAAATAAAAATAGCTAAAATTAATTAAATGATAGTTTGAAAATGAGGTAAAAATCCTATTATTTTCAATCTACTAAAATAATTTAATTAAATCTAAAAAATAAAAATATTAAAAAATTTAGTTTAATAAATAATATAAAATTTAAATTCCACCAATGAAACTATAAACTAAACTAAATATAATAACCATTGCCATAAGATATGATACAAAAGTTACAATTGCTTTTAAAATGTCTTCAGAAAATACATAGGACATTAAATTTTCAAATATATAACCACCATCTAAAGGTTTCATAGGTAATAAGTTAAAAGTACCAACAGCTAAATTAAGAAGTGCAATCCACATAAACAACTGAGGAAGTTGAAGTAATATCCAAAGAAGTGGAGAATAAACATGATTATCTAAACCATCATTTAATAAATAATGAGTTTGAGACTGAATACCCATATAACCACGAGTTTTATTATTTGGATTAGCAGAACAATTTAGTGTAAAATCTCCTTGATTTGTTCCAATATGAACTGTAGAATTAGGTTTTATATTTCCACAAGCATTTACAAATGAATCAGCACCAGTAATATTATAAGTATTAATAGATTCAACAATCATTCCAGATTTAAGATATCCATCTGCAGGACTATCTGGAACAACTCTACTAATTTCAACACCATCTTCATGGAAACATGCAGAAACAATAAATGCAGAGCATATCATTATTAAAATCATAGCAATAGCTGCAAGGGAAAGATTACCCATAGAACCTGCTGCATAAATACGAAGTTTACTCGGTCTTGATAACTCTTTCATTTCTTCTTCATCAATCTCAACAAAAGCACCAGGTAAAATAGCTACTAAAATAAGACCAATAGATTTAATACTCGCTTTTTCAACTCTTGCAAGAATACCATGAGAAAATTCATGGACAATAAGAACAGTAGCAAGGGCTACAAAACCATAGAAAAATGGAATAAATATTGGAGATCCTGGAACATCTACTCCTGGAAGAATTAAACTTACAGAAGGAGTAGTTGTTATCATAGTTAAAGAATAAAGTAAAGTAATAGTCATTACAACCATACAAATAACTGAAATACCAATTCCAAGATTCATAAACCATTTCCAAAATCTTGGTGAAATATTAGCTATTTTATCTATAAAACCTCGAAGTTTTTTAGTTTTCCACATAAGAACTGGAAAATTCAAATCAACTCCAATTTTATCAAGATATTTTTTAAATACAAATGCAAGAACCCATATTACAACAAAAGCAATTGCATAATACCAAATACCATTCATATTAACACTACAAATAAGTTAAATAATTTTAGTTAAAAAATAAAAGTTTGAAAAATTTAAAAATCATTCTATAAACTATTAGAAGATAATTCTAAACAATATAAAATAATTATATAAATATTAATAAGCATGAAAAATTTAAAAAATAAAAAATGATTAAATATTTAATTAATCACCATAAGTAATATTTTTTAACAAGCATTATAACTTCTTTTGCTTCTTCTGCTTGTTTTGATGGAACTTTAAATGAAATAGGTACATTTACAGATTCCCTTCCACTAAAATCATAGGGTTGATATCAACACCAATTTTAATATCAACATCTATATCAAGAGTACCAGCAGATTCATAAGAAATCGTTTTAATTGTTTTCTTAGGG
>JAKSUD010000002.1 GCA_024409185.1 archaeon | reverse complement strand
AAGTTAATACTAAATCTATAATTACAGATAAATCTTCTAAAGTTAATACTAAACCTAAATCTGTAAATGTAAATAAATCTTCTAAGGTTAATGCTAATTCTAAGAATAAATCTGTAAATGTAGCAGGTGATTATTATATACCTATTCATCTTAATGAAAATGGTACCACTCCAACTCCTAAGTATGATTCAATTATTAAACGAGGGTCAGAAAATCCTACTCCTACTAAAATAATGGATTTTAATATGACTGAGTACTTCAATTAACTTTTTTTAAATTTTCTTTTTTTACTTTTGTTTCGTAATATTATCATTTAACGAATTTATTTAAACCCTATCTATTTTTTCTTCTTTTTCTTATTTTATATGTTATTTTTCTTCTTTTTTAACTTTTTTTCTAATTTTACTTATTTTAACTTTTTTCTTAGGACGATAAATAATAATTTACCACTATTTTTTCTTTTAATTTTTTCATAGTTGTTAGGACGACAAATCCTAATTTGTCTGCCTAAATGTCTTAGGTTGATAAATTATTATCATATTCCTAAATTTTTTCTATTTTCTCAATAATTCTATCAACTTTTATATATTATTTAATAGAAATATATATTAATTAAATATTAATTTTAAACTACGTATAAGCAAGAAAAACTGAGGAAATTACAATGAAAATTAATAAAATATTAATGATCTTATCTTTATTTACTATATTTTGTATTAGTCTAGGTGTTGTAAGTGCTGGGGATAATGTAGATATAAGTGTAGAGGATATTAGTGATGATTGTGTTAGAAATAATGTAAATGTTCAGACTGATAATGTGAGGGTTAGCGAAGATATTAATAATTTATCAGAGGAGTATAGAACATTTAAAGAGTTAAATGAAACAATTTCTAATTGTACAACTAATGAAATTACTTTAGAGTATGATTATAAGTATGATTCTAATAATGATGAAGATTTTGTAAGTGGAATTAATATTAATAAAAATATTTCTATTAATGGTAATGGCCATACTATAGATGGATTTAATACTGCTCGTGCATTTAATGTTAATGCAAATCAAGTTTCAATTAAAAATTTAAAATTCACTAACTGTAACTCAATAGAAAATGGTGGTGCTATTTATGGTTGGGGTTCTGTTGTGAATTGTAGTTTTGTGAATTGTTTGTCTAAAAAGTATGGTGGTGCTATTTATGGTTGGGGTTCTGTTAGTGGTTGTAGTTTTGTAGGTTGTAGTGCTTATTATGAGGGTGGTGCTATTTTCTTCCATGAAGAAAATGCTGGTGTTGTAAATTGTAGTTTTGTGAATTGTAGTGGTCACTGTGGAGGTGCTATTTACTTTGAAGAAAATGGTTCTGTTACTTATTGTATTTTTGAAAATAATGTAAGTAATGGTAATGCTATTTATGTTGATAATTCTTGGCTTGATGTTGATTATAATTTCTTTGGTTTTCAGAATAATGTCACTAGTTTTCCACAGGGGTTGGTTTCTGGAGTTACTCTTAATTCTTGGGTTGTTTTGAATATTACTAATTCTAGTAATGATTATTTTGTTAATTTTGTTTTGAATGATGGTTCTAGTTTAAATGAAAGTATGATGGATTATAATGTTATTTTGACTATTAATGATACAGATGCTAAAGAGATTACTATTAAAAATAATAGTTTTAATGATACTTATCTACTTAATAGTGTTTATAAAGTGAATAGTAGTAATACTGGTAAATTAATAGCAAGTGCTAAGTTTGGATATATTGAAGATAGTTTTACAACTTTAAATGACCTTATTTCTAGTAATTCTCCAGTTATTTTAAATCATAATTATAAATTTTATAAGCATTGGGATGATGATTTTAAAGAGGGCATTATTATTGGTGATAATGTAATTATTGAAGGTAATGATATTACTATTAATGGATCTGGTGTATCTAAAGTATTTAGAATCACTGGTGAGAATGTAACAATTAAAGGAATTAACTTTATAAATGCTAGATGTGATAGTGAAGGTGGTGCTATTTATTGGAGTGGTAATAATGGTGTTGTGAGTGGTTGTAGTTTTACTAATTGTTATACTAATAATGAAGGTGGAGCTATTTATTGGAACTCTAATAATAGTTCTGTTGTGAATTGTAGTTTTATGAAGTGTACTGCATTTCATCAGGGTGGTGCTATTTATGGAAATTCTTGTAATAATTGTTCTGTTAGTGGTTGTAGTTTTGTAAATTGTAGTTCTAATGGATTTGTTGGTGCTATTCACTTGGTTTCTGGTAATAATTGTTCTATTAATTATTGTATTTTTGAGGGTAATTCTAAGAATGTTAAGGATATTTATGTAAAATCTGGTACTGTTAATGCTGATTTTAATTTCTTTGGTTTTCAGAATAATGTCACTAGTTTTCCACAGGGGTTGGTTTCTGGAGTTACTCTTAATTCTTGGGTTGTTTTGAATATTACTAATTCTAGTAGTGATTATTTTGTTGATTTTGTTTTGAATGATGGTTCTAGTTTAAGTGCAAGTATGATGGATTATAATGTTATTTTGACTATTAATGATGCTGGTGTTAAAGAGATTACTATTAAAAATAATAGTTTTAATGACACATATGTAAAAGGCCATTATTTATTAACTAGTCTTAATACAAATAAAGTTTTAGTAAATATTACTTTAGGTCTTGTTGATTATAATATTATTACTAGTGATTGTGATTATGGTGGAACTGCTACTGTAGTTGTTACTGTTCCAAGTGATGTAACTGGTAATTTAACTTTTAAAGTAGATGATGGTCAAGTATTTACAAAAATAATTAATGAAAGTTCCATCTCTATTAATATCACAGGTTTAAGTGTGGGAGTTCATAATATTAATATTTATTATTCTGGAGATGATATTTATTGTCCTTTTAATGCTACTGCTACTTTAAATGTTGAAGCACGTCAATCTACTATATTTGTCAGTGCTTCTGATGTTAGTTATGGTTCTGATGTAACTGTTAATGTAACTCTTGATGTTATTAATGGTACTGGAAATATTACTTATTACTTAAATGGTAATGAATATACTACTGAAGATATTAGTAATTTAACTTTAGTTATTAATAATTTAAGTGCTGGAACTTATTATTTAACTGTTGAATATTCAGGAGATCTTAATAATACTAAATCCTCTGCAAAATGTAACTTCACTGTAAGTAAAAATAACACTTACTTTATGAATGTTTCTGCAATTAACATTACTGTTGCTGAGGATGAAGTTATTAATGTAACTGTCCCAACTGATGCAACTGGTAATGTAATTATCAATGTTAATGGTACTAATTATACTGCAACAGTTAAAGAAGGAGTTGCTAAATTAACCATTAAAGACTTAAAAGTAGGAAATTATACTGTTACTGCTTATTATAATGATAGTAATTATGAATTAAATTCTGTAAATACTACTTTCACTGTTAAATGGGATAGTTTTGTTACTGTTGATAAAGCTTCTTGTAAGTTGAATAATTCTGTTGATTTGGTTGCTCATGTTGTTGCTGATTCTGGTCTTGTTACTTTCTATGTTAATGATGGTGAAATTGGCAGTGTTAAATTAGTTGATGGTTTGGCTAAATTTACTTATTATGCTAATGTTACTGGTAGTTTCACTATTAGAGCTGTTTATAGTGGTTCTGATTTGTATAATTCTTCTGAGAATACTTCTACTTTAGTTGTAACTGTTCCTAAAGTTGCTACTAATTTAAGTGCTTCTACTTTAACTATTACTGCTTATACTTCTAAAAATCTTGTTGTAACATTAAAAGACAGCAAAGGTAAAATATTAACTGGTAAAAAAGTAACTATTACCTTTAATGGTAAAACTTATAGTAGAACTACTGATTCTAAAGGTCAGGCTAAATTAGCTATTACAAGTAAATATGTTAAAAATTACACTGCAACAATTAAATTTGCAGGAGATAGTAGTTACTTATCTAGTTCTAAGTCAGTCAAAGTGGTTATTAAACAGGCTTATGTCACTGTAACAGATATTATTAAAGCTGCTAAATCTTTAAAAGCTTCCAGTAAAAAGAATAAGAAGTTACCTGCTACTATTAAGGTTGGATCTTATAAATTAACTCACGGGCAACTTACTTAATGACTGTGGCTATTAAAAAGATTAAAGCAGGTAAAAAAACAAGCACTAAAGTAAAAGTACTTAATGTTAAATACACTGCTTATAATGCTAAAGTATCTAAGAAAATCATGAAAAAAGGATATCTTAATGTTGTTAATACTCTTTATAAGAAAGGAGTTAAAGGAACACTTCCTAAATACTTCACTTATGGAGGTAAAAAGATAGGATACAACCCATATTCTTACTCTTTAGCTAAAATCTTAGCGTTCTATAGTAATAAACACAGATTACCTAATTACTGTGTATTTGTAAATTATTAATTTAAATTTAGAGGATTATAGTTTCCTCTAATACTTTCTTTTTTTATTCAAAATTATAATAAATTTTTATCAATTTTCATTATCTTCTTAGGAGGGCAAATCCTAATTTTTCATTCTAACTTTTTTTATTCATTAAATAATATTTATTTACTTAAATTATTAAATTATATTATATAATATCTAATAATTGAGGAAAATTATGAAAAATAGAGTACCCTGGTTAGATTGTAAGATTCATATTGTAGTCTTATTTATTGTGATTATTTCTATGCTTATTGGAATTATAGAAATTCCACTTAAAGGTACAATTAAAATTTTATTATTTCCTTTAGTTTATTCTTTATTTATTGGTTTGGCTCTCTATTTATACAAACCTATTAAATTTGTTGGTAAAAAACAATCTAAAGTAGCTGGAGGAATTATGGCTGTTTTTATAGGTGTATTAATAGCTAAATTAGGTGTTTCAAGTGGTCAATCTATTGATATTATTATTCAAATGGGTCCAGTTCTTATATTAAAACAAATAGGTTGTTTAGGTTCTTTAATTGCCCTTCCTGTTGGTTTATTCCTTGGATTTAAAAGAGAAGTTATTGGTATGTCAACTTCAATTTGTAGAGACCCAAGTTTAAGTATTATAATGGATAAATATGGATTTAACTCTCCTGAAACTCGTGGAGTTTTAATTGTTTTTATTATTGGCTCAATTATTGGGACTGTTTTTATTAGTTTGTTATCAAGTGGTCTTATTTCAATTTTACCGCTTCATCCTTATGCTTATGCTATGGCTTGTGGTGTTGGTAGTGCAAGTATGAGTGTTGCTGGTGTAACTCCTATTATGCATTTATTTCCATCTATGGCAAGTGATTTAGAAGCATTTACTGCTTGTAGTAATCTTATTACAACTTGTGTAGGGATATATATTGTTGTATTTGTAGCAATTCCTATAGCTGAAAAGTTGTATAAAATTTTAAATCCACTTATTGGTGAAGCTAAGGTTGATGAAAAATTAGTTGAAGATGAAAAAGTTGTTTTTGAAGATTTGGATGATGAAGAAATTGATTCTAAAGATATTATTGAAGATTTAGAATCTAAAGATAATACTGGAGATTTAGAATCTAAAGATAATACTGGAGAATTAGGATTTAAAGATAAAATTGAAACTGATGATATTTATGTTCCTGATTTTAGTGTAAAATCAAAATTTAATTTATTTAAAATAGGAAGTTTAATTGTTTTACTTTTAGTTTTTTCATTTATCGTAGCTATTGGTAATTGGGTAGGTTATAATCATTCTATTATTAATTGTTTTATTGGGATGATAATGTTATCTATAATTGCAGTTATAGGTATGGTTATTGAAAAATTTGTTAATGTGAATATTCCTTCTATTGTTTATGTAAGTTTAGTGGGGATGTTTTTAGCATTTCCTCAAGTTCCAACTTCAAATATATTAACATATTATGTTTCTCAAATCGATTTAAGTGTTATTTGTACTGTATTTTTGGCTTATGTGGGTATAGCTATTGGTAATGATTGGCATAAATTTGAGAGAATTGGTTTTAGAGGGAGTATTATAACTTGTGTTGTTATTGGAGGAACATTTTTAATTTCTCTTTTAATTTCTCAATGGACTTTAGTTGCTACTGGGATGATTTAGTAGTTAATAATAAAAAATAAAAAATTATTAATAATATAATATATTATATATTATATATTATAATAAGTGATTTTATGAATATATCTAAGAAGAAACATCTTGAAATGATTTTGGAGAATGTTCCTAAACATCCAAATCCTAAAGTTGAGTTAGAACAATATTCTACTCCTGCTACAATTGCAGCTGATTTACTTTGGAATGCCTATTCTATAGGAGATATTGGAGGTAAGTCTGTAATTGATCTTGGATGTGGTTGTGGTATTTTTACTTTTGGATCTTTACTTTTAGGTGCTAAGACTTCTTTAGGTATTGATATTGATAAAGAATCTATTGATTTAGCTAAATATTCACTAGAATAGATGTACATAATGCAAATTTTATAACTGCAGACATCACTTCATTTAATAGTATTTCTGACTTATTAAATAACATTGATAATAAAAATGATGTATTTGATGATTCATTATTTGTAGGATATAAAGCAGACACTCTTATTCAAAATCCTCCATTTGGTTCTCAAGAGAGAGGAACTAGAAATATAGATAGAAAATTTATAGAATTTGCTGTAAATAGTGCTGATGTGATATATTCATTCCATATGGCAAGTACAGAGGAATTTGTTATAGATTACTTTATAGATTTAGGTGCAGATGTAACTCATAAATTAGTATATAAATTCCCAATACCAAAATTATATGATTTTCATAGAGAAGAATCACGTGATGTAAAAGTAGTTGTCTTAAGAGCAACAACTTTCTAAAATGACTTTTTTTATACAAACATTTATATACTATAAAAAAATAATATATTACTAATCTATATGTCTATGTTATTTATAAGAAATTTTTAAATTTTTTATTTTTAATATTGTTTAATTTGCTGATATCTTAATCGTCTTAAGAGGTATTTGCGACTTATCAGAGGTATTTTATCTAAACAGGCTACTTTATGGCTTTTTTAGTTAATTTGCTGGATTAAAATGTATTTAATTATTTTTTATATTTTTACATGTTTTGTAATTAATGTATATTTATGATATATGTCTAACTATATTGAGATGCTATATAATATACATAAATTAAGAGTATTACAGAAAATATTGCTTATTTTAATTACTTGACTCATAGAGTATAGATTATCAAAATTGAAAAAGGTAAACTATGCAAAATCAAGTATCACTCTTTATACCAAATTCATTCTTAGCTGAAACTAAAGACTTAAAATTAAAGACTTCTAAAGTCGGTTTAATTGGTCGTGCAGCAGCTGTTTTCGGAGTGAATCAAATTATTGTTTATAAAGATCTTTCTATTCCTGATGAAAAACAGAATAATGATGGAGATTTTATTGCAGAAGTTTTAAATTATATGAATACTCCTCAATATCTTAGGAAAAAGGCAATTCCTATTAAGTCTGAATTAAGACATGTTGGAATTTTACCTCCTTTAAGAGCTCCTCATCATCCTACTGAACAACCAGAATTAGGTGATTTCAGACAAGGATTTACTGTAAAAAGGAATAAAAAAGGTACTTTTGTTGATATTGGTATGGATAAACTTGCATTTTGTAAAGAGCAACTTACAGTAAATAAAATTTTTAGTTTTAAAATTACTAAGTTTGCTAAAGAAGTAATAGTCACACCTGATGAACCAGATGACATTTACTGGGGATATAAGGCTGAATCTACTAATAAAGGCCTTAGAAATAGTTTAAAATTAACTAATCCCGATCTTGTTGTAGAAACAACAAGATATGCAGATACAATCGATTCTGTTTTTGATGATTTGAAATCTAAAGTTAACAGTTATAAACATGTTGCTATCCTTTTTGGAGGCCCTTACTCTTCAATTGGAGAAAATGTTGAAAGTTCTATGTGGGACACTATTAGTCTTAATACAATTCCTAATCAAGGAACTGAAACTGTAAGAACTGAAGAAGCTGTGATTTCAACTTTAGCTATTTTCAATATCATGTAAACTAATAGTTCATTATTAGTTTTCGTTATCATATAGCGGTAAATTATATGAACGCTTGTTACGTGGCGTTATTTTACGTAAAATTTATAAATACATTTTATAAATACATATAGAGATTATAGATTAGCTTTAGCTATTATTAGCTTTGGCTTCAGGGATTCCCTTCGTAAATAGACACTACGAAGATAATATTAAGAATTAGACACTCTTAATTGGAAATTTTATTTCCAGGGAATTAGACACTCTCATTTGAAATCCTTGAAAAGTAAATTTTAACAAGTATTAACTTCTATAAATGCTAGATGCCTAGCTTTTTATTCAAGTCTGGTCTTCCTAGACTGGAGTATGTAAATTTTACTAAAATTGAATAAATTTATTTTTATATTGTGTTAATTTGCTTGTTTTCATGTTTATCTAGCTTATTTAGCTTGGATGCTGTTTAAATACATGTATTTGGCCTTTGCTGTTGATACATTAAAGATATGAACATGTGTCTTTGCTTTGCTGTTGATACATGTATGTATTATAAAAACAGTATGCCAGATTAAACTAAATCTACTGTTGTAGATTAGCTATTTAAAATCCCAATGGGATTTAATAAAGTTCTGTTAACAATTTGTTACAGAAAATTAAATCTATTTTATAGATTAAACTAATTAAATTACGGAAAATAAATTAACGGAGGAAAATAATGGTAAGACATCACCAACCAAGAAAAGGTTCTGTAGCATTCAGCCCTCGTAAGAGAGTAGCTAAAGAAACTCCTAGAATCAAATCTTGGCCAAGTAATGAAGAACCAAAACTTTTGGGTCTTGCTGGTTATAAAGTCGGTATGACTCACGCTATGGTAGTAGACAATGATAAAAACTCTCCTACTAGCGGAATGGAAGTATTCACTCCATGCACTGTTTTGGAAGTACCACCCCTTGTAGTAATGGGGATAAGATCATACGAAAAAACTGCACACGGACTTAAAGTTATCACTGAAGTTATTGCAGATAATTTAGATGAAGAACTCTCTAGGAAAATTACTCTTCCTAAAGACTACGATAAATCTAATGCTATTGCAAAAATACAAGATGCTTTAGAAAAAACTGAAGACATTAAAGTTTTAGTACATACTAACCCTAAAATGGCTAGTGTACCTAAGAAAAAACCTGAAATTTTTGAATGTGCTATCGGTGGAAAATCTGCTGAAGAAAAATTAAACGCAGCACTTGAATTATTAGGTAACGAAGTAAGAGCAAGTGATATCTTTAACGAAGGCCAATATGTAGATGCAATTGCAACTACTAAAGGAAAAGGATTCCAAGGTGTAGTTAAAAGATGGAATATTAGAATTCAATATGGTAAAGCAACCAGAAGTGGTAAAGGTAGACACGTAGGTTCTATTGGTCCATGGACCCCTAACAGAACTATGTGGACTGTTGCACAAGCTGGTCAAATGGGATACCACAAAAGAACTGAATTCAACAAAAAAGTCTTAAAAATAGGAAACGAATCTGAAGTAGAATTAGTTAACCCTGATGGAGGATTCATTAAATACGGTTTAGTCAAAAATGACTATGTATTAGTAAAAGGTTCCTTACCAGGTCCAACTAAAAGATTAGTTATCCTTAGACAAGCTATGAGACCTAAGAAAGCAGATGATGTAGCACCACAAATAAACTACATTAGTACTAGTTCTAAACAAGGTGTATAAGAGTGGTTAGTATGAAAGTTAATGTTTATTCAATTCAAGGGGAAGTTAAAGAAGAAATAGAACTTCCTGCTATTTTTAATGAAGAATATAGACCTGACCTTATTAAAAGAGCAGTTCTCTCTGCTCAATCTGCAAGAATTCAACCATGGGGTAATGACCCAATGGCAGGTAAAAGAACTTCTGCAGAATCTTGGGGTTCTGGTAGAGGTGCAGCTATGGTACCTAGAATCAAAGGCGGTTCTAGAACTGCATTCATTCCACAAGCTATTGGTGGAAGAAGAGCTCACCCTGTAAGAGCTGAGAAAAATCATCACGAAAAAGTCAACAACAAAGAAAGAAGATTCGCAATCAGATCTGCTATTGCAGCTACTACTGATGCTGAATTAGTTGCTGCTAGAGGCCATGTTGCTGAAAACATTGAACAATTACCTATAATTGTTGAAGATGATTTAGAAGCTGTTAAAACTGCTAGTGAAACTCGTGAAATCTTTGAAAAATTAGGAGTTTACGATGATGTCATTAAAGCTAAAAACAGTAAACATATAAGAGCAGGTAGAGGTAAAACAAGAGGACGTAAATACAAGCAAGGTAAAGGACCTTTAGTTGTTGTCGGTGAAGATAAAGGTATTAGCTTAGGTGCAAGAAACCACGCTGGTGTCGATATCGTTGTTGTAGATAACTTAAATGCTGAATTATTAGCACCTGGTACCCATGCTGGTAGATTAACTATTTTCACTAAGTCCGCTGTTGAAAAATTAGGAGGATTATTCCAATAAGTTCCTTTAGGAATTTGTTAGGATAGTTTAAGAAGGTGAATAATATGGATCCGTACTCAATTATTGTTAAACCTCATATTACTGAGAAAACAATGAATTTAATCGATCAAAATAACGAACTCGTTTTTGTTGTTAAAAGAGATGCTGCAAAAGGAGAAATTAAAGCTGCTTTTGAAGAGTTATTTGATCAAGAAGTTTTAAAAGTTAACACTCACATTACTCCTAAAGGTGTAAAATTAGCTTACATTAAACTCGCAGAAGAAAATGAAGCTGAAGATGTAGCTGTTAAAATGGGAGTATTCTAAGGAGGTTAAAGAATGGGAAAACGATTAATACATCAACGTAGAGGAAGAGGAACTCCTGCTCATCGTGTTGCTTCTCACAGATTTAAAGATAAAATCCAATACAGAGCTTACGATGATTTAGAAAAAGAAGGAAGCCTCAAAGGTAAAGTTGTTGACATAGTTCACGACCCAGGAAGAACCGCTCCTATTGCTCTTGTTAAATTTGAAAACGGAGAGAAAAAATACATTTTAGCTCCTGAAAGTATTCAAATTGACGATGATATTGAATGTGGTATTTCCGCTCCTATTAGCTTTGGTAACACCTTACCATTAGCTGAAATCCCAGAGGGAACTCCTATTTATAATATTGAAAACAGACCAGGAGATGGAGGTCGTTTTGTAAGATCTTCCGGAACTTATGCTTCTTTAATTACTCATGATGCAACTCAAGCGATGGTTCAATTACCATCTGGTGAACTTAAATCCTTTAACCCTAAATGCCGTGCAAGTATCGGTGTTGTAGCTGGTGGAGGAAGAAAAGAAAAACCTTACCTCAAAGCAGGTGTCAGATGGTATGCTCTCAAAGCTAAAGGTAAGAAATCTATGACTGTTAGAGGAGTAGCAATGAACGCAGTAGACCACCCTCACGGTGGGGGTAACAGACAACACCCAGGTCGTCCTACTACTATTTCAAGACATGCACCACCTGGAAGAAAAGTTGGTTCTATTGCAGCTAAACGTACAGGAAAAAGAAGATAGATTTAAGGAGATGTGTCATTGGCTAGAAAAATATTTAAATACAGAGGATATACTATTGAAGAATTAAAAGAAATGTCCTTAGATGAATTTATAGAACTTTTACCAGCAAGACAAAGAAGATCCTTAAAAAGAGGATTCTTACCAAGACAACAGTCTGTGTTGGATAAAATGAGAAAAATGAAAGAACAAGGTACTCAAGGTGGAAAACCTTTAGTAGTAAGAACCCACTGTCGTGATATGGTTGTAATTCCTGAAATGGTAGGAACCACTTTTGGAATTTACAATGGTAAAGACTTTGTAGAAGTAACTTTCACTCCTGAAATGTTAGGTTGCTTCTTTGGTGAATTTGCACCAACTAGACAAAGAGTTCAACACGGTGACCCAGGTATGGGTGCTACTAGATCATCTATGTTTGTACCACTTAAATAAGGAGATTAAATCATGGCAAATAAATACGCTTACAATAATAAAGATGCTGACGAAGCTAAAGTCGCACGTGCTATGGCTAAATCCCTTAAAGTTTCACCAAAACATTGTGTTGAAATTTGTAATGCATTAAGAGGAATGGAAGTTTCTAAAGCAAAAGCATACTTAAATGATGTTATTGACATGAAAAAAGCTATTCCTTTTAAAAGATATAACAGAGATGTAGGTCATAGAAAAGGAATGAAAGGATGGGCTGCTGGAAGATACCCTGTAAAAGCTTCTAAAGCAATTTTAAAAGTTTTAGAAAATGCTGAAGCAAATGCTGAATACAAAGGTATGGATGTAGAAAACCTTAAAATTGAACATATTTCCAGTCATAAAGGTGTTAGAATTCCTGGTTACAGACCAAGAGCATTCGGTAGAGTAACTCCATTCAATACCCAAACTACTCATGTTCAAATTGTTTTAGTGGAGGCTTAATTAATGATAGAAAAAGATTTCGTTACAGAAGGTCTCAGAAGAACCAAAATTGATGAATACTTAGAAAAAGAACTCGAAAGAGCAGGTTACGGAGGAATGGACATTCAAGTCACTCCTTTAGGAACTATGGTTGTTGTTTATGCTGAAAGACCTGGTATGGTTATCGGTAGAGGTGGAAAAACTGTAAGACAAATTACTCAAAACCTCAAAAACAAATTTGATTTAGACAACCCTCAAGTTGAAGTTAAAGAAGTAGATGTTCCTGAACTTAATGCAAGAATTATGGCTGCTAAAATAGCTAACATGCTCCAAAGAGGAATGCACTTCAGAAGAGTAGCTTACTCCACTATTCGTAGAATTATGGGTGCAGGTGCTCAAGGTGTAGAAGTAACTATATCTGGAAAAATCAGAGGTTCAAGATCTGCAGTTGCTAAATTTGTTGAAGGTTACATCAAAAAATGTGGTGAACCAGCAGACAGATTTGTACAACAAGGTTTCGCTACTGCTCCTTTAAAACCTGGTGTTTTAGGAATTGTAGTTAGAATTATGCCTCCTGAAGCAGTTTTACCAGATAAAGTTGACATCCTTGCTCCAAAAGTTGAAGAAATTATTGAAGAAGTGGTTGAAGATGACTCTGAAGAAATTGAAGAAGTCACTGAAGAACTTGAAGAATTAGAAGAAATCGAAGATGATTCTGATCTTGAAGAACTTGAAGCAGCTACTGAAGAAGAGGAAGAATAAATAATAATTAATTCTTTTTAGAATTATTATTAATTTACTTTTATAAGTGAGTTGAAAGAATGGCAATTTTAAGAAGTAAAGAAATTTGGGAAATGGAAGATGAGGACATCCAAGAAAAATTGGTTGAACTCAAAGCTGAATTAGCTAAAAACATTTCTAAAAGTGCTGCTGCTGGAGTTAATGAAAACCCTGGTAAAATCAGAGAACTCAAAAGGACTATTGCTCGTGTTCTTACAATTATGAACCAAAAACAGAAGGAGAATTAAATGTCAAAAATCTGTGATGTATGTGGTCTTCCTGAAGAACTTTGTGTTTGTGAAGAAATTGCAAGAGAAGTTCAAGCTGTTAAAGTTTATACAGTTAGAAGAAGATTTGGAAAACTTATGACTATTGTTGAAGGTATCGATGAACATGATATTGATATCAAAGAACTTACTAAAACTCTTAAAGCAAAATGTGCTTGTGGAGGAACTGCTAAAAAAGGTCAAATTGAACTCCAAGGTGATCATAAAGTAAGAGTTAAAGAAGTTTTATCTGATATGGGATTCTCTTCTGATACTATTGAAATCAGAGATGCTGATAAAAAATTCAATAACAGAAGAAGACGTTAAGTATATTATGATAGTTAATTAAGTTATTAATTCACATATTGAGGCTTAGAATGATAAGCTCAAAGAACATATTCTATCATGAATTAATTGGATTAGAAATTAAGATTGTTGATAGTACAGATAGCTATTTAATTGGTCTTACAGGGACAATTGTTGATGAGACTAAAAAAACTTTCTTAATCCAAACCAATTCCTCTTTTAACAAAGGGAAATCCGCTGAGAAATTAATTCAGAAAGACATTTCTGTGTTTCAATTTAAAGTTCCAGATGGAACTATTGTTGAAATTGATGGTAAAATATTGTTGAATCGTCCTGAAGATAGGATAAAAAAGAGATATAAAAAAATTTAATGGTGATATAATGGTTGGACTTAATGTTAAGGAACCAGAAACTGTATGTGATGATCCTAACTGCCCTTTCCATGGTACTTTAGCTGTTAGAGGACAAGTCCTTGAGGGAATTGTTGTTTCTAACAAAGCAGAAAGGACTATTACAGTAGAACGTAGTTTCTATAAGTTCATTAGAAAATATGAAAGATATGAAAAAAGAAGATCAAGAATTAGTGTTCACAAACCTGACTGTCTTGATGTTGAAATAGGCGATTCTGTAAAAATTGCAGAATGCAGACCTTTAAGTAAAACTAAACATTTCGTATTAGTCGAAGTAAAAGGTGATGATTAAATGAAACCTACAACTTCTAGTGTTACTAAAGCGTTACCAATTGGTGCTAGATTACAATGTGTAGATAATACTGGTGCTCGTGAAATCCAAATTATTTCTGTAAAAGGTTTCAAAGGTGTCCGTAGAAGACTTGATGTAGCTGGAGTCGGTGACCTTGTTGTTGCTTCAGTTAAAAAAGGAACTGCTGACATGAGAAGAGAAGTAGTTAACGCTGTTGTAGTAAGACAGAAAAAAGAATACAGACGTGCAGATGGCCTTCGTGTTAAATTTGAAGATAACGCTGCTGTTATCATCACTCCAGAAGGTTTATTAAAAGGTTCAGAAATTAGAGGACCTGTTGCTAAAGAAGCAGCTGATAAATGGCCTAGTGTAGGTAGTGCTGCAAGCATTTTAATTTAAATATGGTGATGTAGAATGTCAATTCAACCAAGAAAACAAAGAAAAGCTCTCTACACTGCTCCTTTACACATCCGTCGTAAAATTATGAGTGCTAACTTAAGCAAAGATTTAAGAGCAGACATTGGTAAAAGATCTTTACCAATTAAAGTAGGGGATAAAGTTCAAGTTGTCCGTGGTGACTTTAAAGGACATGAAGGAAAAGTTGAATCCATCGATGTTATGAGATACAAAGTTACTGTTGAAGGTGTAACTTTAAACAAACCTGATGGAACTGCAGTATTCCTCCCAATTCACCCATCTAACTTGATGATTATCGACGCTGACTTAAAAGATGATAGAAGAATAAATAATAAGGAGGATTAAGGATGGCAAAAATGGGATCTAGAAAGCATCTTAAAAGATTCAAAGCACCTAAAAGTTGGCCTATCCACCCAAAAGAAGATACTTGGACTGTAAAACCTGCTCCAGGTAGTCACGCAATTGAAGATTCCTTATCTTTAATGGTTATTGTTAGAGACGTTTTAGGTCTTGCTGATAATTCCAGAGAAGCAAAAAGAATCATCAATAATGGTGATATATTAATTGATGGACAAGCTAAAAAAGATTACAAATTCCCAGTGGGGTTCATGGATATTTTATCTATTCCTAAAACTGGAGATAATTACAGACTTCTCTTAGATAATAAAGGAAGATTAAACTTACACCCAATTTCTGAAGATGATGCTAAATTCAAATTAGCTAAAATCATGAACAAATCTACTATTAAAGGTGGAATTACTCAATTAAACCTTCACGATGGTAGAAATGTTTTAGTAGAAGAAGATAACTTCGCTGCTAAAGATGTTATTGCTTTAGGATTACCTGAACAAAACATTAATGAAACTTACAAATTTGAAGAAGGTGCTGTTGTTTTCGTAACTGGTGGTAAACACATTGGTGAAATTGGTAAAGTTAAAGAAGTTATTGTAAATGAATCTTCTAAACCAAATACTATAACTATTGAAAAAGCTAATAATGATACTTTCTTAACTTTAGAAAAATATGCTTTTGTTATTGGTGCTGATAAACCTGTTATTGAATTAATGGAGGTTAATCAATGAATCCAATGAACGAAGTAATTATTGGTAAAGCAACTATTAATATTGGTGTTGGAGAATCTGGTGAAAGATTAGAAAGAGCTATGACTCTTTTAGAAAATATGACTGGTCAAACTCCTGTTAAAACTTTCTCTAAAGTAACTAACCCTGAGTTTGGTATTAGAAAACGCCAACCTATTGCTTGTAAAGTAACCCTTCGTGGAGATAGAGCTGATGATGCTATTAAAATGGTATTAGAAGGTATTAACAACAAATTAAGACCAAGCCAATTTGATGCTCAAGGTAATGTTTCTTTCGGTATTAAAGAACATATTGATATTCCTGGAATGAGATATGATCCAGATATTGGTATTTTCGGTATGGATTTATCTATTACTTTTGAAAAACCTGGTTACAGAATTAAAAGAAGAAAAATCCAAAAGAAATCTATTCCAAAAAGACACAGAATTACTCCTGAAGAAACTATGAAATTCATGGAAGAAAAATTCAATGTAAAAATTTCTGAAGAAGAAGAGGAAATTTTATACTAATTGGAATAATGATGAATTATTATTTAATATATGATAATTAATGAAAGGTGATTATTTTGCCAAGAAAATATGGTAAAGCAGCAAAACAATGTAGCCGTTGTGGAGACCACTCTGCAGTAATCAGCAGATATGGTATCAACTTATGTAGGCAATGTTTCAGAGAACTTGCTCCTAAAATAGGATTTAAAAAATATAATTAAAAAAGGTGTTTATTATGACTCTTATGGATCCTCTTGCTGATGCTTTAACAAACATTAGAAATAACGAACGTCAAGTAAATGACCACTGTACTATTTCTCCTGCATCCAAATTAATTGGACATGTTTTAAGCACTATGCAAAAAGAGAATTATATAGGTGAATTTGAATTTATAGATGACAAAAGGGCTGGAAAATTCGAAGTAGAATTAGAAGGTAATATTAACCAATGTGGTGTAATTAAACCTCGTCATGCTGTAAAGAAAGATGAATTTGAGAAATTTGAAAAAAGATATTTACCAGCAAAAAATTTCGGTATCTTAATTGTAACTACTCCTGAAGGTATTATGACCCACAGAGAAGCTAAAGAAAGAGGTATCGGCGGACGTTTGTTGGCTTATATGTATTAGGTGATTTATATGGTATTAGCTGCAGCTATTAGGGAAGAAATTGAAATCCCTGAAGGCGTTGAAGTTATAAACGAAGAAGAATTTTCTGTAAAAGGCCCTAATGGTCAAACTTCTAGAAAATTTACTTACCCTAATGTAACTATTGATGTTGAAGACAACCTTATCGTACTTGAAACTGCTTTCCCTAAAAAAGCAGATAAATCAATGATTGGAACTACTAAAGCACATATTCAAAATATGATTACTGGTGTAACCGATGGTTTCACTTACCGTATGAAAATTGTATTTGCTCACTTTCCAATGACTGTAAAACCTCAAGGCGATGTTGTTACTATTGATAACTTTATTGGAGAAAGACATCCAAGAACCTCTAAAATTGTTGGAGATGCTAAAGTTTCTGTTAAAGGTGACGAAGTTATCATTACTGGTGTAAATAAAGAAGATGTTGGTCAAACTATGGCTAACTTAGAACAAGCTACTAAAATTAGAGGCAAAGACCCTAGAGTATTCCAAGATGGTATCTATTTAGTAAGCAAAGAATAGTTATATTTGGTGATAATATGAGTAAACAATTTAAAAG
Source organism: archaeon (assembly GCA_024409185.1). Taxonomy (GTDB): domain Archaea; phylum Methanobacteriota; class Methanobacteria; order Methanobacteriales; family Methanobacteriaceae; genus Methanobrevibacter. The sequence goes on along the minus strand of JAKSUD010000002.1, from coordinate 1,171 downwards.
ACAAGAATATGCTCGTTACAAAAAATTAGGCACTAAATGGAGACGTCCAAGAGGAAAAACCAGTAAAATGAGAAGATATGAAGCTGGTAAACCTGCAATGCCTGCTATAGGTTATCGTACTCCTAAAGCTATTAGAGACTTACATCCTTCTGGATTTAAAGATGTTCTTGTTTGTAATATGAAAGAATTAGAAGCTATTGATCCTGCTACTGAAGCTGCAAGAATTAGTGCTTCTATTGGTAAACGTAAAAAAGAATTGATGTTAGAAAAAGCATCAGAATTAGGTATTAAAGTTTTTAATAAATAAATTTTATAATTTATAAATATTTTAAATTATTAAGTAAAATTTAAAAAAACTTTAAAATGAACTTTAAAATAAAATTTAAAAATAAATATTATTTGATTATTTCAGATAATTATTAGATGAATAAACATGAAGTTTTTTCATTTCCTAAAAATTCAAAATTAATCGAAAATACAATTAAGTATTGTAATTAATCAAAAATTTAAGATAAATTTGGAGCCAGGTTTAAAACTAATTTGGTAATAAATTTAAGATTAAATGTACAAATTGAAATATTTAAATAAATTTAAAGTAAATTTGGAGCCAGGTTTAAAACTAATTTGGTAATAAATTTAAGATTAAGTTTAGTATAAATTTAGCATAAATTAATGATTATGTATGTGTTTAAAATAAGAAACTTAGGGGCGTTATATAAAGTTGGTATGAGATTAAAGAATACGTCTTTAACCTTGTATCACAACTTATGTAACTATTTGATTCGTATGTTCCAAAAGAACGAGCTCAATAAGATTTATAATGGTTTTCTATTATAATGGGTAATGAAAGAATCCATTTTCTTATTATTAAACAAAATAAATTAGATTAATTAATTTAATGAAATTAAAGGGAAACTTGAGAAATTTTAATTCAAGTTTATCAGCTAACTAGAATGGAGGATTATTAATGAATCTTACTACACAAAAAAGATTAGCTGCTAGTATACTCAAAGTTGGAGTAAACTGTGTATGGATAGACCCTAATGAAATTGAAGAAGTTTCTAGAGCTATTACAAGAGACGGTGTTAGACAACTTATTGATCAAGGTATTATTAAAGCTAAACCACAAACTGGTATTAGTAGCTACAGATCTAAAAAACTTAAAGAACAA
>JAKSUD010000199.1 GCA_024409185.1 archaeon | reverse complement strand
TAACATTAAATAAAGCAAAAGACTTAATTGAACTTACAAATGGACAAATCTGTAATCATTGTCTTGGACGTAAATTTTCAGATTGTGTTGAAGGAGATGGAAATGTAGAAAGAGGAGCTAAAATAAGAGAAGCTCTTAACCTTCCAAAAATAGAAGAAGACAAAGATTACAAAGAATGTGAAATTTGCCATGATTTATTTAATGAAATTAATTCAGATTTAGTAGAAATGGTTAAAGAAAAAATAGAATCCCTTGAAGTTGAATTTGATAGTTTTGTAGTAGGTTGTTGGTTAACTAAAGAAATAGCTAAAAAAGATGAAGAAATTAGTTCTAAACTTGGACTTGATGTAGAAGTCATTAAAAAAGAAATTAACCGTGAATTTGGAAAGTTATTAGAAGCTAATCTCGAACAAAATGTAGATTTCGATAAAGAAGATGTTATTATAATGTTGGATTTAAAACGCTTCTTAAGAGAAGATGCAATAAATCCAATAGGAATTAGAATACAAATTAATCCTATATTTATTGAAGGAAGATATAGAAAATTAATAAGAGGAATTCCTCAAACTAAATGGCCTTGTAGAAAATGTAAAGGAAGAGGTTGTGAAAGTTGTAACTTTACAGGAAAACAATATCCTGAATCAGTTGAAGAACTCTTATCTGGAACTGTTTTAAAATATAGTAAAGGTTATGAAGCTAAATTCCATGGAGCAGGAAGAGAAGATATTGATGTTAGAATGCTTGGTAGTGGAAGACCTTTTGTACTTGAAATTAAAGAACCTAAAATTCGTAAACTTGATTTAGAAAAAATAAGTGCAGAAGTAGCTGAAATAGCTAAAGATAAAACAGAATATTTAAACTTAAAATACACAGAAAGAAAAAGAAAAGCAGAGATTAAAGTTTCATCTCCTGATACCTACAAAGTTTATCGTGCTCTTGTAAAATGTGATGATGATATCAAAGAAGAAGATTTAGAAAAACTTCAAACTCTTCATATTATTGAACAAAGAACCCCAATAAGGGTTTCTCATAGAAGAGCAGATAAAGTAAGAACTAAAGAAGTAAAATCAATTGAAACAAACTTTATAGACTCTAAAACCTTTGAAATGATAATCAAAACAGAAGGTGGATTATATATTAAAGAACTTATTTCAAGTGATGAAGGAAGATCTAATCCTAGTGTAACTGAAGTATTAAATACACAAGCTATTTGTGCTGAATTAGATGTTATTGAAGTAGGAATTAAATAGTTATCTTTTCCTACATTTACTATTTATTTTAAATATTTACCCTATCTATTTTTAAAAAAATATTTAAAAAAACAATAACTTTATTAATATCTTTAAATATATATCTATTTATTATCAAAAGTATTAATAATTAAATATTTTTAGAAAATTTATTAAAATATTTTTGATTAATTTTTATTAAATTACAACTATTGGATTTAATAATAATTTTTACACTATATATTCTTAATTAACCTTGATTAGATAAACCCTAAGATTAAGGAGCTAATTTTGATATATAGAAATTCTACCAATAGCTAAACCGAAGGGCTTAATTATAGTTAAAAAGCTACTAGCTATTGATGAAAAATATAAATGATGGGTTTTATATTTTTACACAATTTATAAATTAAATATTATAGAGGTATAAAAATGCAAAGATCCAGAGGATTTAAAAGTAGAACTAGAAAAAAATTAACCAAAGTCGCAAGACCTGGTCGTGCTAATCCAATTACAAGAAAACTTCAAAAATTCGAAGAAGGAGATTTCGTACATATTATCATTGATCCAAGTATCCAAAAAGGTCAACCTCACTCCAGATTCCACGGTAAAACCGCTGTAGTTAAAGGTACCAAAGGAAAAGCTTACATTCTTGGATTAAAAGATGGTAATAAAGCAAAAGAATTAATCGTAACTCCTGAACACTTAAAATTACAAGAGTGAGTACAATGATTGGGAAAAAAACATTAGAAAGTGAGCCAATACCTGCAGCTAAAGTAAAAGAAATTCTTGAAGAATTTTCTGAAAAACATGAACTTAGCTATGAACAAAATGTAACTTTAGCTCATGTAACTAATACCAATAAACTTTCCCTTGAAGATACTGAAAAACTCATTGAAGAACTTGTCGATACTGAAATTGTTGATGAAAAATTAGCAGTTCGTATAGCAGACTTTGTTCCTCGTGACATGGCAGATTTAAGATTAATTTTTGCTAAAGAATTTGCATCCCCTTCAAAAGAAGAAATGGAGAAAATTCTTGAAATTATAGAAAAATACGATCTTGAAGATAAAATCTTCTAAATCTATTTTTTTCTATTTTTCTAACTTTTTACTATTTTTTAAGTTTTTTACTATTTTTAAGAGAACATAAAATAAAAATTTTTTATTTATTAAATTTAA
>JAKSUD010000198.1 GCA_024409185.1 archaeon | reverse complement strand
ATGAAAGGTATTGTACTTGCAGGAGGTTCTGGAACTCGTTTGTATCCTATTACAAAAGCGGTTTCTAAACAATTATTACCTCTTTATGATAAACCAATGATTTATTATCCAGTATCTGTTCTTATGTTAGCAGGTATTAAAGAAATTTTAATTATTTCAACTCCAAGAGATTTACCAATGTATAAAGACTTACTTGGTGATGGATCTAATTTAGGTATTAAATTTGAATATGCAGTTCAAGAAAATCCAAATGGTCTTGCTGAAGCATTTATTGTTGGAGAAGAATTTATTGGGGATGACAATGTAGCTTTAATTCTTGGAGATAATGTTTTCCATGGTCATAGATTTACAGAAATACTTGAAAAAGCTGCACAAATAGAAGAAGGAGCTATTGTATTTGGTTATTATACAAATAATCCTGAAGCATTTGGTGTTGTAGAATTTGATGAGGAAGGTAATGTTTTATCTGTTGAAGAAAAACCTGAAAATCCTAAATCAAATTATATTGTCCCTGGACTTTATTTCTATGATAATAATGTAATTGAAATAGCTAAAAATGTAAAACCATCTGCAAGAGGTGAACTTGAAATAACTTCTGTTAATGAAGAATATTTAAACAGAGGTCTTCTTAAAGTTGAATTACTTGGTAGAGGTATGGCTTGGTTAGATACAGGAACTCATGATGGTTTACTTGAAGCAAGTAATTTTATTGAGACAGTTCAAAAAAGACAAAGTCTTTATATTGCATGTTTAGAAGAAATCGCTTATTTAAAAGGTTATATTGACAGAGAAAAAGTTTTAAAGTTAGCTGAAGAACTTAAGAAAACAGATTATGGTCAATATTTATTTAAATTAGCTGATAGAAAACTTTAGAAAATTTAAAAAATTTTTTATAATATAAATTTAAAATTTTTATAATAATTTTTATTATATTATTTATTTTTATTGTTTGGATGATAAAATGGGTAAATTTAAGATTACAAAAAAAGAGATTGAAGGTGTTTTCACTGTTGAACCTACTGTTTTTGGTGATGAACGTGGGTATTTTATGGAAACTTATAATGAAAATGACTTTAAAGCAGAAGGTATTGATTTAACTTTTGTTCAAGATAATCAATCAAAGTCAATAAAAGGTGTTCTTAGAGGTCTTCATTTCCAATACACTCAACCTCAAGGAAAACTTGTTCGTGTAATTAAAGGAGAAGTTTTTGATGTTGGTGTAGATTTAAGAAAAGATTCAGAAACTTATGGAAAATGGATTGGAGAAATATTATCCGAAGAGAATAAAAAACAATTATTTATTCCAAAAGGATTTGCTCATGGATTTTTAGTACTTTCAGATGAAGCTGAATTTGTATACAAATGTACAGACTTTTATAATGGTGAAGATGAAGGTGGAATTCAATGGAATGACCCTGAAATTGGTATTGAATGGCCACTTGGAGATTTAAAAGAAGAAGATTTAATTTTGTCCGATAAAGATAAATTATGGAAACCTATGAAAGAAACAGAAACAGATTTTTAGATAGGTGTTAATATGGTTAAAGTTTTAGTTACTGGTGGAGCTGGATTTATTGGTAGTAATTTTGTAAAATATATGCTTGAAAAGTATCCAGAATATGAAATTATTAATTTAGATGCTCTTACTTACTGTGGTAATCTTCGTAATTTAGAAGATATTGAAGATAATCCTAAATATTCCTTTGTTAAAGGAGATATTAGAGATACTGAATTAGTTGATGAAATTGTTAGTGATGGTGTAGATTATATTGTAAATTTTGCTGCTGAAAGTCATGTTGACCGTAGTATAGAAGACCCTGAAATATTTATTAAATCTAATATTTTAGGTACTCAAGTCTTACTCGATGCTGCTAAAAAATATAATATTAAAAAATATCTTCAAGTTTCTACTGATGAAGTTTATGGTAGTTTAGGTCCTGAAGGTTATTTTACAGAAGAAACTCCACTTCAAGCTAATAGTCCATATTCTGCTTCTAAAGCGGGTGCAGATTTAATGGTACGTGCTTATGGAAATACCTTTAACTTACCAGTTAATATTACTCGTTGTTCTAATAATTATGGTCCTTATCAATTTCCTGAAAAATTAATTCCTTTAATGATTTCAAATGCTTTAGAAGATAAAAAATTACCAATTTATGGTGATGGAAAAAACATAAGAGATTGGTTACATGTTTATGATCATTGTAGTGCTATTGATTTAGTTCTTCATAAAGGAAAATTAGGTGAAGTTTATAATATTGGCGGCCATAATGAAAAACAAAATATTGAGATTGTTAAATTAATATTAAAAGCACTTGATAAACCAGAGTCTCTTATTGAATTTGTAACTGATAGATTAGGTCATGATAAACGTTATGCTATTGATTCAAGTAAAATTGTTAATGAATTAGGTTGGTCTCCTAAATATACCTTTGAAAC
>JAKSUD010000197.1 GCA_024409185.1 archaeon | reverse complement strand
AATCTGCTGCCTTTTTTCCTCTACTGAATCCTTTATCTAAAATTTCTTCAGGAGTCGGTATTGTTGGTATCATCATTTTAATCACTCTAATAAATATAATTTTAATTTTTTGTTAATTGTTTAATAAGTATCATTTTTAATAAATTTAAATTTTATAATCTTTATTTTCAACTATTTAAATATTTGGCCTTGAAATTTATATACCTCTACATTTTCATTTAACCATGCATTTGGTCTTATACCTGCTTTTATACATGTATGTGATAAAAATTCTTCACTACTCATATTATATTCTGTTGCAACTTGTGGTAAAAGTAATCCTTTAAAAAATCCTTTTTCCACAATAAGACCATCTTCACCAATATTTACTTTAGTTGGATATTCTTCTGGAGTTTTAACTTCAATTAATTGGGGTTTTGTAAGAACTGTGATTTCATAATCTAAATCTTCTAATTCATTTTCACTAACTTGAGGAAATCTTGGATCTCTTACAGCTGCTGAAATAGCTGAATCAATAATTGCATTTATTAAAGGCATTATTGGTTCTGGATAACCAATACAACCTCTAAGATTTTGATTTTTATTTAATGTAACAAAAACACCTAAGTCTTCTTTCATATAATTTGGACAGTCTGAAGGTATTTCTATTTTTCTATTTGTTTTTACAAATGTTTCAATAGCTTCTTTAGCTATTTTTAATAAATAATCTCCATCTTCTTGAGTTAGCATTTTAATCACTTTACCTTAATAAGAATATAATTAAATTAGTATGGGAAATATTTATAAAATAATATATTTATTTAATTACTTCCTCCAACCATAGCATTTAAAATTCTTGTATGTGGGCCACCATCACCTACAGGTGCAGTTTGACCTCCTTTACCACAAAATCCTACACTAAGTTTAAAGTCAGAACCTATTGCATCAACACATTTTAATGTTTGTAAGATATTTCCAGATAATGAAACATCTCTAAAGTGGGTTGTAAGTTCTCCATTTTCAATTTTATAAGCTTCATCAGCATTAAATTGGAAAATTCCTTTTCCAGTATCTACTTGTCCGCCTCTTGAACCTTTAAGATAAATTCCATCTTTTAAATCTTCAATAAGTTCTTCAAAACTCATATCTCCAGGTTCAAGATAAGTATTACTCATTCTTACAATAGGTTGATCACTTATTGAAGAACGTGCATTTCCAGAGGATTTAGTGTCAAATTTAGATGCTGTTTCTCTAGATGATAAGAATGAAACAAGTTCCCCATCTTTTACAATTTGATTTTTAGAAGTTTTTACACCTTCTACATCATAAGGATAATATCCAAATCCTTTAGGATTACTTGCATCATCATAAATATTAACTATATCTGATCCTATTTTTTTATTCATTTGATTTTTTAATATAGAATCATCTTGTAGGACTAAATCTGCTTCAACTGCATGACCTACAGCTTCATGAATAAATACTCCAGTTAAAAGATTATCAGTTACTATTGGGAAATGTCCTGAAGGAGCTGGTTCTGCATCAAGTAATTTTGTTGCATTTTCACCAATTTCTCTACTGAATCCTTCAATATCTGCATCTTGGATTGCTTCGTAACCTCTTGCTCCACCTAAACTTCCATGTCCAAATTGAATAACTTCGCCATTTGAAGCTACAGCATTAAGGAATAATCTAACACGTGAACTTTCTGCTAAGATTTGATTTCCTTCACTTGTAATTAATGCAGTATTTATTTCACTATCTGAATAGCTAATAGTAGTACTAACAACTTTACCAGTATTTGCACATTTATTTGCTTCTATAATTATTTCTTTTTTATCTTCAATACTAACATCACTAAATGATATTTTAGCTTGAGATTTGATTTTATCTTCAATAATATCTTCTTCTGATAAAGTTATATCTCCTTTTAATGCATTTGATATTTTAATAGCTTTATCACAACATTCAGATAATTTTGAAAAGTCATTAGTATATGCAAATCCCCAAGCACCATTATTTAAAACTCTTATTCTTGCACCAAGAGTACTTCCACTATTTACTTCTTGGATTTTACCATCTTTCATTATGATACTTGTGTTATCTCCTTTTCCTGCTCTAATATCTGCATAATCAACTTTATTTTCAATTTGAGATATTATTTTATTAAATAAGTCAATATATTCTTCCATATTATCTTACCTGTATTAGTATGATTTAGTAAATGTTTTTAATTAAATATTATATGTAATTTAAGTAATTTTATTAATTTTTATAATTTTTACAATAATTTTATAGAAATAATAAAAAATTATAAATAAAAATTAAGATATATTTTTTATTATGTCAAGTGAAGAAAAACCAAAATTAAAAGTTATTGCAATTAAAAATGGAACTGTTATTGATCATATAGCTCCAAATAAAGCACTTCAAGTATTAAAAATCTTAAATTTACCTGAAAAAGATGGTAAACTTAC